>NZ_MNRT01000043.1:0-57956 GCF_001916075.1 Clostridium sp. 29_15 | reverse complement strand
CTCTATCTGCAAGTATAGTAACATCAAACTCATATGGTGTTAATATCTTATGTAAAAATTTAAGACCTTCCTTTACATGAATAAAGTCTTTGTTTCCATGTTGTTTATATTTAAACAACTTAAACCAAAGGAGAACAACTCTTTTACCTACCTTAAGTGAAAATTGAAGTATTACAAATCTATCATCTATTTAAGCGAGGCTTAGATAAAATTATCATTCTTTCTAGCGTTTTTTTCAATTTTGTAGTAATATATTCTTTATCGTTGATCATAAAAACCACCTTTCTTTTGTGAATTGTATGTGCAAATCAATTTTACACTATAAAAAGGTGGTTTTTTATATTTTTCAGAATAATTTTTTTGTTAAAATAGATACTTCCAATTAACTGGATAATAACTGTCCGTAGGTCAGAGTAGTTGATATTTGTTTAGGTGATGAATGTCCTTTTAAACAAACAAGTAAACAACAAGAAGAATCTGAAAGAAGCGTTCTTAAAAGGTTAAGTAGTTTAGATGGACAATTACAACTTTATATAGCAGATAAATATTATAATGGTTCAATGCCTTGGCAAAAAGGAGGTAGAAGGATATAACAACTAAAGAGTACTTAGCTCAAGCCTATAGAATAAATCAAAGAATAAATAGTAAGCTTGAACAAATAGTTTCTTTAAGAGAATTAGCAACTAAAGCAACATCTACATTAAGTGATACACCTCCAAGTGGAAGTAGTAATGTTCATTCTATGGAAGGAATAATAGTAAAGATGATGGAGCTAGAAAATGAAATTAATGCTGATATAGATGTACTTGTAGATTTGAAGAAAGAAATAATGTCTATAATAAAAAAGATTAATAATCCAGAGCAGTAAACATTATTGGCGTTAAGATACCTTTGCTTTAAAACATGGGAGCAAATAGCTGTTGACATGGTATATAGTATTCAAAATGCATATAAGGTTCATGATAGAGCTTTAGAAAATATGGTTGTTAAAAATGATAAGATTTTAATAAAAAAAGTAAATTGATTATTGAGAAGATAAAATTCTTATGATATAATTTAATCAATCGATCTCACCAAGCCTATGTGATATTTTTTATATCACATGCGTAATATGGTGGGCCTTTTGTTATATAAAAAATGAATAAAATAAGTAATTTGATATTATGAAGTATTTACTTTTATAGAGAAAGTGATATAATAAAATTAAGATTTGGTGAGAGGGTATCACCAAGTAAAATAAAAAAAGTCCCAATTGATGATTTGGTGAGAGGGTATCACCAAGTAAAATAAAAGAAATCCCATTTGAAACCTCTATTAATGAGGTTTTTGTTTTTTTAGGAGAGAATATGGTTAAGCTAGAAAATAAACCAAAACATTTAACGAAAGAATTTTATGAAGAATATTTTAACTGTAGTGAGATATTAAAGAAAGAGCATAGACCATATTGTGTTGCATTATTTGAAGTTGATGGAATAACATTTGCAATACCTTTTAGAACACATATTAATCATAATAATTGTTATATTTTTAAGAAGTCAACTAGATCTGAAAATTCAGGTTTAGATTTTACAAAGGCAGTAGTTATAAAAGATGATACTTTTATTGGCGAAGAAACTTGGATTGAAAGCAGCGAGTATTCTGAATTTATTAATAAACAGAAGGTAATATCTAATAGATTTAAGAAGTTTATCGAAAATTATAAGAAGTGAGTTAAAGATCCATCTTATTATAGAGCAGAAAGAATTATTAAATTTTCTTCTTTGCAATATTTTCATGAAGAATTAGGGTTAAAAAAATAAAAATTGAATATAATATATAGATGAGTTGGTGAGAGGATATCACCAAGTAAAAATAAAAAAGTTTCAATATTTGAATTGGTGAGAGGGTATCACCAAGTAAAATAAAAGAAATCCCAATAGATGATTAGGTACCTTTAAAATGGAACCTATAAGATAGACACTTATAAAAGAGAGTCTATCTATATGAGGGCACCGAAAAAGTGCCTTTCGGAATAAAAGACCTAAAAAATTTTTTAAAGACAATTTTTTAGGTCTTTTATGTTATACTTAACTTATAAAATAATGTTGGTGATGTGTATGATAAAAAAGCAAGAAACAATGATTTTAAGTGAATATATAGGAATTTATGATTTAGTTGCTCCTAAAGATAATATGTTAAGAAAAATTAATGAACTAATTGATTTTTCATTTGTTTATAATGAACTTTTAGATAAATATTGTATTAATAATGGTAGAACCAATACGAATGTTTAAATATCTTTTATTAAAATCTATATTTGATTTATCAGATGTAGATATTGTGGAGCGTTCAAAATATGATATGTCATTTAAATATTTTCTTGGAATGGCTCCAGAGGAAAATGTTATTGAGCCAAGCTTTCTAACTAAATTTCGTAGACTTAGACTTAAAAATATAAATATTTTAGATATGTTAATAAATAAAACTGTTGAAATCGCCCTTGAAAAAGGAATAATAAAATCAAAGTCAATCATTGTTTATGCTACGCATACGGCATCAAGATATAGTCAAAAATCACCACGTGAAGTGTTACAAGAACGTTCTAAGAAATTAAGAAAATCAGTTTATGAAATAGATGAGAATATTAAAAATACTTTACCAGCTAAAAATACAATTGATAATTTAGATGCTGAAATTAAATATTGTCAGGACTTAGTTAAAGCTATAGAAAAGAATGATGTTATTGCAGCTTATCCAAAGGTTAGGGAAAAATTAAATATGTTAAATGAAACATTAGAAGATGATATTCATCATATTCAAGCTTGCGCTGATGCGGATGCAAGAATTGGTCATAAGTCTGTTGACACATCTTTCTTTGATTATAAAACACATATTGCAATGACAGAAGAAAGAATAATAACTGCTGCAACTATTACTACTGGAGAAAAAAACGATGGTAAAGAATTAGAAACATTAATCACTAAAAGTCAGAAGGCCAGAATAAAAGTTAAAACAATAATTGGTGATTCTGCTTATTCAGAAAAGGGTAATATTGAGTTTGCAAATAGAAATAATATAAAACTTGTAGCAAAGTTAAATCATTCTGTAACGCAAGGATTTAGAAAAAAAGAAGATGAGTTCCAATTCAATAAAGATGCTGGAATGTATGTATGTAAAGAAGGACATATGGCTATTCGTAAAGCACGACAGGGCAAAAAGAATGTATCTACAAACCAAACAGATACTTATTATTTTGATATAGAAAAATGTAAAATTTGTCCACAAAAAGAAGGTTGTTATAAAGGTGGAGCTAAGAGTAAAACTTATTCAGTTACTATAAAAAGTGATATACATAAATCGCAGATAGCTTTTCAAGAAAGCGAATATTTTAAAGAAAAGTCTAAAGAGCGTTATAAAATAGAAGCAAAAAATAGTGAGTTAAAACATAGACATGGATATGATAAAGCATCATCTTCAGGTCTAATTGGCATGGAAATTCAAGGGGCATTAGCAATATTTACAGTAAATATTAAAAGAATATTGAATATATTAGGATAGAAATATCCTAGTTATTATATAAATAACTAAATAAAAATAGTTAATGAAACTAAAAGCTTCAGCTTCATTAACTATTTTTTACTTTGTGGATAACCGCACTTGAAAAACATTAAGTTTTTCAGTGCCCTCGCATATTGCAGGGTATCTACGGACCAGCTGGAGCAACTATCAAGTTATGAAGCACAAGTAGAATATTATACAAATTATATTAATAGCAATCCAGAGTTTGAGATGGCAGGAATATATGAGGATGAAGGAATTAGCGGAATTAATACAAAGAAGAGAGAAATTCAATAATATGATAGAAGATTGTAAATCAGGAAAAATAGATATGATAATAACTAAATCTATATCTAGATTTGCAAGAAATACATTAGATACCTTAAATTATGTAAGAACTTTAAAAGAACTGGGAATTGGGGTTGTTTTTGAAAAAGAAAATATTGATACATTAGATTCAAAAGGTGAAGTTCTTCTTACAATATTAAGCTCCTTAGCACAAGATGAATCAAGAAGCATAAGCGAAAACTCTACTTGGGAAATTAGAAGAAAATTTGAGTAGGGAAAGGTAATTGTAAATCATAATAAGTTTTTAGGATACGATAAAGATAAAGATAAAGATGGAAATCTTATTATAGATGAAGAGCAAGCAAAAATAGTAAGAAGAATTTATAAGGATTTTCTTGATGGAAAAGGTGCTAATAGAATAGCTAGAGAACTTGAAGAAGAAGGAGTAAAGGAATGGAATGGAAAATCTAAATGGTATGAAAGTACAATAAGAAAAATGCTAGCCAATGAAAAATATAAGGGAGATGCATTACTTCAAAAGACTTATACAGTAGATTTTCTTACAAAGAAAAAAGTAAAGAATACAGGGCAGGTGCCGCAATACTATGTAGAAGAAAGCCATCCAGCAATAATTGATAAAGAGATGTGGTAAGCAGTACAATTAGAAACTGAAAGAAGGCAAGCTTTTTCAGAAAAACATCAGATACAAAAAGTTGAGCCTGGATTAAAAAACAGTCCAATGTCAGGAAAAATTATATGTGGAAGATGTGGTAGAGCTTTTGGAAGAAGAGTATGGAGAGGTAATGATGAAAGGTTAAAGAAGTTTGTATGGATATGTAGTCAAAGAAATATATCTAAAGGTGTTAAAGGCTGCAGGAATAAACATGTTTATGATATGACTTTAGTTAGTGCATTTGTAGATATATTTAATAACATGATTGAAAATAAAGATTACTTTATTAAGAAGTGGAATGAAGTAAGTAATAATGGAAATGAGCTTCAGAAATACAAAGCAAAACAGTTTATTGGAATATTAGATAAAGCAATTCAAATAGAAGAGTTTAATGAAAGTTTATTTTTCATTTTTATAGAGAAGATGACAGTATTTGAGGGAGAAAATATTATAGTAACTTTGCTTGATGGCACTGAGTTTGAAGTAGAAATTTAATAAGTATAATTAGCTAGTTAGAATGGATTTTAATAATTCATTTTAGCTAGCTTTTTTTACTTTACTTGACAAATTTAAGAATTAGAGTGATTACTACATTTATTATTAAATTAGGAGTGGGTTAGTAATGACTGAAGAACAAAAGATAAAAATTATAGAATTAAGAAACCAAGGATTAGGATATAAGAGAATAGCAAAACAATTAAATATCACAAGAGATTCAGTAAGAGGTTACTGTAGAAGAAAGGAACCATTTAGTGAGTATATTACATCTAAAAAGAAGAAAATGAAGAAGATTAATAAAATAGAAAAAAGATTCTATTTGAATTGTAATAAAGAAATTATACAAAGTGGTAAGGGGCCTAGAAGAAAATATTGCTGTAATAAATGTAGGTATAGTTATAAGAATAGTAATAGAAAGACTTACAATATTAGATGTGAATATTGTGGTGAAGAATTTAAAGATTATTCAGTTAAAAGAAAATATTGCAGTCATGATTTACATAAGAGATAGATTTTGGAGAAAAGAAGATGCTGCTGAAATTATGAAAAAGCTGATAAAAGGCGAAAAGGTGGAGAATATACCGAAATGGATTAAAGAAAATTTGAAAAACATATAACATACAAAGATAATGGTGTAAAATGGTTAATATATCTAAATATTAGGGGGAGTTTAAAGTGAATTATTTTATAGTTTTTCAAAATAAAACGTATAATGAAGAGAGAGTTGGAGAGTATTTATGGGCGCCAAAGTTAACCGCTACAGGAAGAGAAATTTTTCATTGGTCAAACATGGTTAAGGTTAAAACTGGAGATATAATTTTTAGCATGTATAAAAGGAATTTAGTTTCAATAAACATAGCAAAAGAGTCAGCTATTGATGCTAATAGACCGTCAGCGTTAGATAAGGTTAATTTGTGGGAGAATGAAGGGTGGTTAATAAAGGCGAAGTATAATATTTTAGATAGTCCAGTTAGTATAGATGATAATATTTCAGATATATTGGAATTATGCCCAAGTAAATATTCTCCTTTTACAAAGGAAGGAAGAGGTAGCCAAGGATATTTATTTGAGATAGGAAAAGACTTCGGAGACTATTTATTAAAGTTAGCTACAGATAGAAATAGTATAGATATAACTGAAATAACACAAATAGATGAGAAATACATAGAAGAAATCAATAGTTTAATTCATAAGTTTAAAGATGAAACAGAAAAGAATAGAATAATAAAAGCAAGAATTGGACAAGGATTGTTTAAGGAGAAGTTATTATATAGATCGTGTCAATGTGCTATTTGCGGCCTAAATATAAAAAGTTTATTGATAGCAAGTCATTGTAAACCATGGGGAAAGGCAACTAATAAGGAAAGGTTAGATGTTAATAATGGATTATTACTATGCCCAACTCATGATGCACTATTTGATAAGGGGTTAATAACATTTAAGGAAAATGGAAAAATAATAATATCAAAAGAAATACAAGAATCTCAATATAAACTATTAAATATAGATGAGTATGTAAGATTAGATTTCAGAAGTGAACAATTGCCTTATATAAAATATCATAGGGAAGAAGAGTTTTTAGATAATAGAAATTATATTAAAATAGAACCTAAGGAAATTACTGATAGAGTAGATATTTTAAATAAATAAGGGAATAGTGTAGTTTTAATTATATGGTAAATTTAAAAATCAAAAATATAATATATGAAGTATGGAGTTAGAATATGGATTTATCATTGAATAACATTTTAAATTTAACACAGGAAGAAATAGACAATAGTAGAATTGAATTAAATATGACAGAAGGTTCCGGTGGAGTTTCATATATAGACAAGTGGTTGTCTTTAAATGAAGAGGAAAAGAGTAGTGGTATAACTGATTGCTCATATTGGGGATGGTATGGAAAGAAAAAGAATTTCAATATAGGACAAACAGTATTTAGTTTTATAAAAATATCCTATGATGAATGGTTGTTTATTTCAGCAGCAGAAATTGTAGATGTACCAATTGATAGTAGGGCAGAAGTGAAAATTATAGAAAAATTCACTCCTTTGTTTGGTAGACTTGTAATGAGGTATAAAAAAGGAAATACATATGCACGATATGTTTTTAGAATGGGAAAGGTTATAGAAAGTTGTACAGTTAAAGAGATTCTTCCTTGTCAATATAGTGGTGAGAAATTTGAAGGATATGATCGTGTACATATTGCATATAGAAAATTAGATGATATCTTTAATGGGAAGATAATGCCTACATATTATGAAGCTTTAAAAAAGGTAACAGGAGTATATTGTCTTACAGATAAGAACACAGGAAAGCTCTATATTGGATCAGCTACTGGTGGAGAAGGTGTTGCACAGCGTTGGGGAAATTATCTTGATTCTAAACATGGAGGCAATAAAAAATTAATTGATTTATATAAGGAAAAAGGTGCTGAATATTTCGAAGAGTATTTTACGTATACTTTAATTGAATATTTTGGATTATCTTATGACCCAGCTAAAATAATAGAACGTGAACAATATTGGAAAATGTGTTTTAATACTATTCAAAATGGATACAATGATAATTAATTTTATTTAAGAGATTGTATTAGCAAAAGTTATATAAAACTTATATTGAAGAAGATGTAAGTATCATATTGGTATAAAAAATATAAATGATGTAGGGGGAGGGCTGGTTAACTGTACGTGTAAATGTTAAAACAGCTTGTCTACACACACGCTGAGACAGTTGTTAGGCTTACAAAGGCATAAAATTCTTAGTAAACTCAAGAGAAACGCAGAGCGAGCTTAGAATTTTAGCCCGCATTTCGGAGTGTAACGGAGAAAGGTGTTCATTCTTCTATATAATTACATGACACTAGAACAATGTTAATTATTAGCTAGAAGTGCAGCATAAAAAAGTTTAACTTTTTGTCTCCAAAATATGGACATAAGACCAATAATATGATTGGGAATTTTAATAATTATGGAGAATGGTTTATATAAAAGTATTTTATTTATAATGATGAATCCGGCAGAAGTTAATGATAAGCAGTCAGACAGTACAATCCAAAAAGCAATAAATTATGTATTTAAGAATAAATGTAGAAATCAATGTAAATGGCATAATATACATGTATGTGGACAAGACTTTTATTCAAATAAAAAAGTTAAATTTACATAGGAAATTATAAGAGCGAAATTATTGAGCAATATAGTACAGTGTTTTATAAAATATTAAAAAGTGGTTGTAGAATATATACTACACATATTTACTAATAACTTTTTCAAGTTGCAATAAAGTTATACAATTTTTATAATCTATTTATAATAGTAGACCAACCAGAACAGATTGGGTTCGTGGAGTTTGTTGCAGCTTGTTCCTATCAGTTAAAGGTGATAGGTTTGGAGGGTGAATGGGTTAGCATGTAAAAATAATTTAAGGAATTAAAGGAGAAAAGAAAATGATTAAAGTAGGGATAATTGGAGAAGTTAAAGATAAAGTAAGTGAAAATAATATAGCTAAAGCTTTAAGAAGTGGAGAATTAAATGTATATGCAACACCGGCCATGGTAGCACTTATGGAGGAAGCAGCTTATAAAAGTATTAAAAGTGAGTTAGAAGAAGGGGCAAGGTAGTGTAGGTACTTCTATAAATATAAAGCACATATCAAGTACACCAATAGGTATGGAAGTTATAGCAAAAACTGAACTTATAGAGGTTGATAGAAGAAGACTTGTGTTTAAAGTTGAAGCTTTTGATGAGCGTGGAAAAATTGGTGAAGGAATTCATGAACGTTTCATTATTAACAATGAAGATTTTCAAAATAAAACTAATAATAAATAAAAAGCATAAAAAATCTTGACCTTGAGTTAACTCCATATTGTATAATTATAAGTAGAGCATGAAGAATTATTAAAATTGATATATTGAATTTATTTAAAACGTATAGTAAAATATTTCTAAAAGTATTAAAATTTAAATATTACACAAAAGAGGAGAGAATAATATGAGTAAGAATATATTTTCTGATAAAAGTTTATTTATAAAAATAATGCATATTATATTATTTATAGTTACAGGATTATATTTAATAGAATCTTTATTTTTAAGAGGGCTATTTACCAATACGTTAATAGCTATTATCAATATTATATTAGGAATTATTACAATTATAATATCAATAGTAAAAAAAGAAAAAATATTAGCTATTATTGATTTAGCTATTATAATAGTAGTTTCAGGGATATTTATATATTTAATGAATTTATAATAGGTATTATATAAAAAATGAGCTGTTGCACTAAACAATTAGTGTACAGCTCCTTTTTTGTATATAGTATTTTATTGAAATGCTATATATCTAAGGCCATATCTCCTTGTTTTATCCATTCTTTTCTTCTCATAAACTCAGAAATAAGCAATGTTAATAAAGCAGGTAGAATAAAATGCATTAAGATTATTTGTAATATTACTGTTTTGCTAGAAGTTGAACCAATCATCGTTTGATAAGTCATGATTTGTCCTACAAATCCAGCTGATCCCATACCAGATCCTGTAGCGTTATTTGTCATTTTAAATATAACAGAAGAAACAGGACCTAAAATAGCACTAGATATTATTGCAGGAAGCCAAATTACAGGCTTTTTTACTATGTTAGGAATCTGAAGCATAGAAGTACCTATTCCTTGAGCTAAAAGACCACCCAATTTATTTTCTCGATAGCTGGCCACAGCAAAGCCAACCATTTGGCAACAACAACCTATAGTGGCAGCACCAGCTGTTATTCCATTTAAATTTAGGATTACGCCAATGGCAGCAGAGCTTATTGGTAGCGTAAGAAGTATTCCCATTATTACAGAAACCAGTATACCCATAATAAAAGGTTGTTGTTCTGTAGCAAACATTATAATAGTTCCTAGCCAAGTCATAAATTTTGATATTGATGGCCCAATTAGTAATCCAGCAGCTGATCCGCTAAGAATAGTAATAAGTGGAGTGATGATTATATCTATTTTTGTCTTTCCACTTATAACATGTCCAATTTCAATTCCAATTAATGCAGCAATAAATGCACCTAGAGGTTCTCCAGGGCCTACAAGTAATACTGAGCCAGTTTCAGTAAGTATTTGGCCAGATAATATTTTAGTAGCAAAACCTCCAATTATGCTGGCTACAGCAGCTGATATGGTAACTAGGGGACTCTCTTTAAATTTATAGGCAATACCAACACCAATACCAGCACAAGTGCAAGAAGCAGCAAGTTTTCCTATAAGGTAAATCATAGTTCCTATATTATTAGGTATAAAATTACCTATTTGTTGAAGTATTGTACCAATTATTAAGGTTGAAAATAATCCTAAAGCCATGCCACTTAATCCATCAATGAATATATGGCTTAAAAAGTTTTTAATTTTTTTCATAATGCAATCTCCTCTCCAAAAAAACAAAAACATAAGAATTTATATATGTTTACTTATGTATATACATGTGTAATGTAAGTGTAGTTTATCATTAAATGTAACAAAATTCAAATTTTAAATAAATAAATATAAGAAGATTTATAGAAAGAAGGTATAAAAGAAAATTTAGAAGAGTAAAATTAAATGAAAAAATTTTTCTCTTGGGGAACTAAAAATTATGACTAACAAAATTAATATTGGTATTGTTGGATATGGAAATTTAGGAAGAGCTGTTGAAAAGGCATTGATGAACAGTGAGGATTTAAAATTAGAAGCTATATTTACTAGAAGGAATGTAAAAAATATCATAAGTGATTCAAAGCTTCTACATATTTCGGAAATTAAAAACTATATTGGTATCATTGATGTGATGATTCTTTGTGGAGGCTCAGCAACTGATTTGCCACAGCAAAGTGCAGAAATAGCAAAATATTTTAATGTGATAGATAGTTTTGATACTCATGCAAAAATAGAGGAACATTTTATAGGTGTTGATGAAGTGAGCAAAGAAAATGAAAAAATAGCACTTTTATCAGTAGGATGGGATCCAGGTTTATTTTCATTAAATAGATTATTAGGGAAGGCTATACTTCCTAATAGCACTGAATATACATTTTGGGGTAGTGGAGTAAGTCAAGGGCATTCGGATGCTATTAGGAGGATTAAGGGAGTAAAAACAGCCATACAATATACTATACCTATAAAAGAGGCAATAGAGAGAGTTAGACACGGTGAAAAACCAGTTTTAAATGATGGAGAAATGCATAAGAGACTATGCTATGTAGTTGCTGAAGAAGACGCAGATTTATCTTTTATAGAAAATTCAATAAAAAATATGCCATATTATTTTTTAGGGTATGAAACGGAAGTGAATTTTATTACTGAAGAAGAATTTAAGAATAAACATAGAGGAATGTCTCATGGTGGCTTTGTAATTTGTTCTGGTAATAGTGGAGAAAATAATTTTGTCATGGAATTTAAACTAGTTCTTGATAGTAATCCAGAATTTACAGGTTCAATATTGGTGGCTTATGCCAGAGCTATATTTAGAATGTATAAGGAAGGTAAGAGAGGGGCATATACTATATTTGATGTGCCTATTAGTTACTTATCATCTAAAAAGGCAGAAGATCTTAGAAAAGAATTATTATAATCAAAAAAGATTAAGTATGAATTTGCTTAATCTTTTTTTGTTTAATAAAATCTTTATCTGATAATTAGTCCAATAATAATATATTTAGCTGAAATTGGTAAACATAATAAAGTAAGTTAAAAAAATAGTTAGATAAAGAAGGTGTCTTTTAATGACTTAAAGTTTTATTATTAAATAAAAATTGATATTTAGTTTAAATATATTGCAGGACATTACGATAATAAAATGTATAAAGAATAATGAAGTGTGAAAAAAGTAAAAAAATACGAAAAAATGTAAGTGATTTATAAAAAAATCAATAATCTTTGGGGTTTATGGTGATAATACAATATTGACAGTATTTTAGGAGTTACTGTATAATTAATATTGATTTAAGTAAACCCACAGTGTTAAATACTTATATATTTTCACTGACGAAGGGAGGAATTAAGAGTGTCAGAAATAAAGGTTAGAGAAAACGAATCATTAGAGCAAGCTTTAAGTAGATTTAAAAGAAAATGCGCTAATGCTGGAGTGCTTGCTGAAGTAAGAAAAAGAGAGCACTATGAAAAGCCAAGTGTTAAAAGAAAAAAGAAATCTGAAGCTGCAAGAAAAAGAAAATTCAAGTAGTAATAAAGTATCCTTTCAAACTACGTTTGAAAGGATTTTTATTGTACTTTTAATTTAAAATATTATAGTATTTCAATGTTATTTTCTTTACATTTCTTTAATGTATTTTCATCCCAAATGGAAGCTTGCACTTCACCTATGTGAGCTTTTTGTAAAAAGAACATGCATATTCTTGATTGGCCTATACCACCACCAATGGTTTGAGGAAGTTCTTCGTTTAATAATAGTTGATGGAAAGGCAGATTTTTTCGTTCTTGGCAGTTAGCTTTTATAAGTTGTGACTCAAGAGTTTTTTTGTCAACTCTTATACCCATTGAAGATAATTCCAAAGCCTTATCAAATAGCGGGTAATAAAATAATATATCGCCATTTAAGGACCAATCATCATAATCAGGACTTCTGCCATCGTGTTTTTTACCGGATTTTAAGGTATCACCTATACCCATTAAGAATACAGCTTTTCTTTCACGACAGATAGCATCTTCGCGCTCTTTTTCCGATAAATTAGGATACATATCTTCTAGTTCTTGTGTAGTTATAAATGAAATTTCATCTGGAAGATATTTCTTTAAATTTGGATATAATGAATTTATATAGTTTTCAGTGGCTTTGAAAACAGAATATAGTTGTTTAACTGTATCTTTTAAAGTGGTAATATTGCGGGCATCTTTACTAATAACTTTTTCCCAATCCCATTGATCAACATATATTGAATGAAGATTATCCAAGTCTTCATCTCGTCTAATGGCGTTCATATCGGTGTAAAGACCTTCGCCTATGTTAAATCCATATCTATGAAGTGCAAGCCTCTTCCATTTAGCAAGGGAATGAACTATTTCTATATTGCTTCCATCCATAGCTTTCACATCGAAAGATACAGGCCTTTCTGTACCATTTAAGTTATCATTTAATCCTGAAGCAGTATCAAGGAAAAGTGGTGCTGAAACTCTTGTAAGATTTAATGTTTTAGATAAATTTTCTTCAAAAAAATCCTTTACTTTCTTAATGGCAATTTCAGTTTCTTTAAGAGATAGCTTAGAAGAGTAGTTCTTAGGTATCCATACTGTTGATTTTTCCATATAATAACCCCCGTTAATTGAATTCTTTTATTAATATTACAATAAATGAAATGAAATGTAAATAAAGGGCGAATGAAATTTTTAAAATGAAGTTACAATGTGATTATTATTGGGTTGAAATGTATAAAATATTATTTAAAAAAATACTTAAAACTTATGTTGGCTAAGCTGTATGGTAGAAAAAGAAGAAAAATAAAAAAAGTTTAAAAAATATGTTGACATATGTAGAATAATAATGTAATATATTAAGAGTAGCGTTGCAGTGCTACAGCAAATATGACTTGGCCCCTTGGTCAAGCGGTTAAGACACCACCCTTTCACGGTGGTAACAGGGGTTCGATTCCCCTAGGGGTCACCATTTGCGGGTATCGTATATCGGCTAATACTCCAGCCTTCCAAGCTGGAAAGGTGGGTTCGATTCCCACTACCCGCTCCATTTTAATATGCGTGTTTAGCTCAGCTGGATAGAGCAACGCCCTTCTAAGGCGTGGGCCAGGAGTTCGAATCTCTTAACACGCACCATTCTACTTGAAGTAGAATATGGTTTACTAGCTCAGTCGGTAGAGCACTTGACTTTTAATCAAGGTGTCCGGGGTTCGATTCCCCGGTAAGCCACCAAAAAAGGAACTTGAATTTTCAAGTTCTTTTTTTGTTTTGTTTAAAAATATCCAAGATTAAAATGAAAGGGAAATGGTATATTGAAATTTTATGTTAGTGCTAAAAATATTTATATCTGGATTTTGAAAAAGAGGTGTAGTTAAAAAACTATACCTCTTTAGGTTTGTATTGGGATATATAAAAGATTTTGCCTATAAAATTATCAATTTTATTAAAGTAACTTTGGTTATCTTTTATAACGGCTTCACCATGACCTGCCCCTTTTATTAAAAGAATATCTCGTTTATCCGCTGGAGTTGCGTTAAATAAATTATCAGCCATATAAGAAGGTACAAAGGTGTCTTTATCTCCATGGATATAAAGAATTGGTACAGGGGTTTTGCTAACGAAATTTATAGGTGCAGCATCTGAAAAGTAATATCCAGCCATTAGTTTACAAATTAAACTAGTTCCTTTGATTATTGGGGTAGCTAAAATTTTTGTTGAAGAGGTTATTATCTGTTTGTATACATCAGAAATTCTATCGTAAGCACAATCGGAAATAATACATTTTACGTTTTTAGGAGGATTATATCCAGCTGTTATACATACTGTTGCCGCACCCATTGATACGCCGTGGAGAATTATTTTGCAATCGTTGCCTAAAAGTTCTTTACATTTATCTATCCATTTAAGTATATCGAAATGATCTAAATAGCCCATACCTAAATACTTTCCTTGGCTTTCACCATGGCACCTATTATCAACGGCAAGTATATTGAAACCTTTATTATAATAATATGAAGTATAGCATAACATTGCTGAAGATGAAGCTGTGTAGCCGTGTGAAAGAATGACGATGTTTTTGGAGGGTTTAGTGTTTCTTACAAAAATACCTGAAAGTTTTAAGTTGTCATAAGATGTTATATGAAGTTTTGAAGCATTATGGTTTTTAAACCAATTATTGTCGATGAAGTCTTTAAAACTTTCTGGTGAAGGAATGTTCTTAAAAGTTAAAATTTTTTTCTTCATCTTAGTTAGCCCTTTTCTTGTTAGAGCGTAAAAGAAATATATGCTGCAAATTATTGTTAAAATAGCTATAGAAAAAAGAATTAAACCTACAATTAAAATTATTACTTTGGTTTGAAAATTCATTTAAAAACCTCCTCTAAAAGTATAAGTACATTATAAATTAAATGGTAAAAAAATACAAAAACATAATATGTTTATGTTCATTATTTATTCAATAGAAGGGAATACTAAAAGTTATAATTGTGAAAGGAGTGATGAAGATGGAATTTCCAAAAACTTTTCCTATTCAGCATCAAGAAAGGCATCCAGGAAATGAATATGAGATGACACCGATGCCTATTTATTATAATGAGAAGTATATAAAGAAAGGCGATCTTTTGAAAGATAAAGTTGCTATAATTACTGGTGGTGATAGTGGTATTGGGAGAGCTGTATCTATAGCGTATTCTCATCAAGGGGCCAAGATCGTTATAGTTTATTATGATGAAACAAGAGATGCGGAAGAAACCAAGGGAGTAATAGAGTCATCTGGTGGAGAATGCACTATTGTTCAAGGTGATGTAGCGAAAAGAGACTTTTGTAAAGAAGTTATGGAGTTAGCTATAAAAAAATATGGTAAAATTGATATTTTAGTAAATAATGCAGCTGTTCAATATGAATGCACAGATATCAAACAGATTACAGATGAACAATTTGATAAAACTATGAAAACCAATGTGTATGGAACATTTTATATGACACGAGAAGTTATGAAATATTTAAAAAGTGGTGGTTGTATAATAAATACCACATCTGTTACAGCTTTTCGTGGTAATGATACGTTGATGGATTACTCTATGACTAAGGGTGCTATTCTTACACTTACAAGGTCTTTATCCATGGCTTTAGCTAAAGGGAAGACAGGTATAAGAGTGAATTCTGTTGCACCAGGACCTATATGGACTCCGCTTATACCTTCAAGTTTTAGTGCTGATAAAATACCAAAGTTTGGTAATGATACACCTATGGGAAGAGCAGGTCAACCAGTTGAATGTGCTGGAGCGTATGTATTTTTAGCGTCAGAAGCAGCTTCATATATAACAGGGCAAACTATACATATTAATGGAGGAGAAATAGTTAATTCATAGGAAATAAATTAATTAATTATAAAAATGAAAAAAATAGATATTTTCGAAACATAACAATGTTATCGAAAAATAATGGATTAAATTAAGAATAGCTCACAAGGGTATAATAAGAAATATAAGCGTTGGATAAAATGTTATTTTTATTCAACGCTTATATTTTGAAAAGCGAAGGAGCTAAAGATTGAATTTCTGAGGGGAAATCATTTACTTTTTAGTTGATAAATAAGTATTTTTTATTTTTAGGAACTTTAACATAGAAGGTGAATAGAATGAAATTAAATATAAATTATCAAAAAAGGGGAAAAAACAATACATTTTATCAGGTGATAATATATGGATAGTAAGATAAGAGATGATAAGAGTATTGCAATGAGAGTTTCAGTAGTAAGTATAATAATTAATGCAATATTATCTATTGGGAAAGTAGCTGCAGGGGTAATTGCTGGTTCTGGAGCGATGATTTCTGATGGAGTACATTCAGCCTCAGATGTATTTAGTACAATTATAGTTATTATAGGTTTCAATATAGCTCATAAAGAAAGTGATGAAAAGCATCAGTATGGTCATGAGAGATTTGAATGTATAGCAGCTATGATTTTAGGTGGAATACTTTTAGCTACAGGAATAGGAATTGGTTTAAGTGGAATTAATAAAATAATTGCTGGAATAGAAGGAAACTTATCTGCACCAGGAAGCTTAGCATTAGTTGCTGCTGTTATTTCAATAGTTGTAAAGGAATGGATGTATTGGTATACAAGATCTGCAGCCATAAAAATAAATTCAGGAGCATTAAAGGCAGATGCATGGCATCATAGATCAGATGCCTTATCTTCAGTAGGTAGCTTTATAGGAATATTAGGTGCTAGAATAAAGTTTCCTATACTTGATCCAATAGCATCAATTATAATATGTTTATTTATAGTGAAAGTATCATATGATATATTTAAGGATTCTATATATAAACTAATAGATGCTTCTTGTGATGATGAAACCATAAATAAGATTAGGGAAATAGCTTTAGCACAAGAAGGTGTTATGCAGTTAGATACATTGAAAACTAGAGTTTTTGGCTCAAGAATTTATGTTGATATTGAAATATCAGCATATGGCAAGCAAAGCCTTGAAGATGCACATAACATAGCTCAAAAGGTACATGACGAAGTTGAAGAAAATATACCTATGATAAAGCATTGTATGGTACATGTAAATCCATATAAAAATAATAAAAGTATTGATATTTAATTTTTATATGAATAATAGGAATGTAATTTAAATGATAATTTAATGAGCATAAAAACACAATATTAAAAAAATATACGAAAATAATAATTTTTAATAATACAATTATTTCAAAATATGTTAAAATAATAATATACAATAGTAAGGAATGTTGAAAATTTAATAGCCTTGATAATCCAGGACATCAAAAGAAAAAAATGAACTTTTGATGCTCTGGATTTTATTGTATTAATAAATTCATTAAAGGGAATATATATAGAAAAGTTAAAAAATTAAGAAGGTGGTTTTATTTATGATGGAAGAATTTAAAAAAATATTTTTGCTTGGAATAGGAGCAGCATCCATGACATATGAAAAATCTATGGAAATAATAAATGATATGGTGAAAAAGGGAAAGCTTACTTTAGAGGAAGGAAAGCAGATAGGTGATGAATTGAGGAAAAGTATGAAGGATAAGGCTTCTATAATCAGTGAAAATAATAAAAAATATCTTACTAAAGAAGATGTACTGCAAATAATTGCAGAATATAACTTGATATCAAGAACAGAATTTGATTTATTAAAAGAAAAGGTAGCTATGCTAGAAGAACAAATAAAAAATATAAAGTAAATTTATAGGGGAGGTTTTTTATGGTTTACACTTCAGGAGAAAGAGTTAAAGAAATAGTGAAAATTTTTACTAAATATGGCTTAAGCTATATTGTAGATAAGAAAAATAAAAAAGATAAAAAATCTCCTGCTAATTTAAGAAAGGCATTTGAAGAGCTTGGACCTACTTTTATTAAAATAGGTCAAATATTAAGTACCAGATCTGATTTAATAGGTGAGGAGTATATTAGGGAATTATCTAAATTGCAGGATAAAGCAGCCGTTGAGGGTTTTTCAGAATTTGAAGAAATTTTTAGAAATGAGTTTTCCAAGGAATTATTAGATAGTTTTCTTTATATAAATAAGGAGCCAATTGCATCTGCATCTATAGCGCAAGTATATTTTGGCGTATTAAATGATGGACGTGAAGTGGTAATTAAAATTCAAAGGCCTAATATTAAGGAAAGAATGTATATAGATTTGGATATACTTATCAGTTTAAGTGAGAAATATAATCATATTTTTAAGGAATCTGTTGTAAGTGTAAAGGATACGTTAATGGAAATAAGAAAATCAACGGTAAATGAGTTAGATTTTATTTCAGAAGCTAATAATATTAGAAAGTTTAGAAAACTAAACAAAGAAAGGAATTACATATATGCTCCATATGTAGTTAATGAGCTAAGTGGAGAAAAAGTCTTAACCTTAGAAAATATAAATGGATTTAAAATTAATGATATAAAGGCTATGGATGAATATGGATATGATAAGGATAATTTGGCAAAAGAACTGACAATTTCTTATTTTAAGCAAGTGATGGAGGATGGATTTTTTCATGCAGACCCTCATCCTGGTAATATATTAATTAGCAATGGAAAGATATGCTTTATAGATTTTGGAATGGTAGGAGAGCTATCACATGAATTTATCTCGAGACTAAATAACGTAATTATTGGATTGGTTATTGAAGATATTGATATAGTTGTGGATTTTATATTATATGCAGGTATACAGACAGGAACTGTAAAGAGAGAAATTTTATATGAAGATGTTGAATATTTATATAATAAATATTTTACTATTTCTGTTAAAAATATAAAGCTATCAATAATATTAGAAGAAGTTATGGAGATTGCAAAAAAAAATAATTTAAAGCTTCCCAGTGAGTTTACTATGCTTATTAGAAGTATGATAATTTTAGAAGGTATAATAGCAGAATTATCACCAGATGTTAATATTATTTCACTAGTTATTTCTTATGTAAAAGATAATAGCAAAAACTATTTATTTAATAATATCAGTATGAAAGATTTATTTATCAAGTGGTATAAGGTTTCAAAGATACCAGAAAAGCTAGTGGAGCTAACTAATACCTTTACTAAAGGTAGGGCAAAAGTAAATCTAAAAATAGATAATAATAAATATATGGATGAATTTAATAAAATGATTAATAGATTATCATTTTCTCTTATAATAGCAGGGATGATTGTAGGTTCATCCATAATTATAAATTCTAATCCAGGACCTAAAATTCATGGAGTATCTATAATTGGATTAGTTGGATATTTAGTATCTGCTATTTTAGGGTTATGGCTTTTAATATCTATCATAATGTCAGGAAGTTTAAAATAGGAGCATTTGTTAAATTAAATAATTATTTTAGAGATATTGCAAAACATAAATATAGATGTAATGATATTATTAATAACTTTTTATAAATAATATAAAAATGTAAGGAATACAACTAAATTAAGAGCAAAAAAATAAGGAGTAGATGAAAATGGCACATGAAATTGATTATAAAATATATGGTAATGAAATGCAGTTTGTAGAAATAGAATTAGATCCTAATGAAACTGCTGTTGCTGAAGCAGGAGCTATGATGATGATGGACAATAGTATTTCCATGGAAACAATATTTGGTGATGGAAGCAGTAAAAGTAATGGTGGTGGTTTTATAGGGAAGTTAGGTGGTGCAGCTAAGAGAGTAATAACAGGTGAGAGTTTATTTATGACTGCATTCACCAATAGAGGGTATGGAAAACAGAAGGTTTCTTTTGCAGCACCTTATCCAGGTAAGATAATTCCTATAAATTTAAGGGAGTTTGAGGGAAAAATTATCTGTCAGAAAGATGCTTTTTTATGTTGTGCAAAGGGAGTAAGTTTAGGCATTGCTTTCACTAAGAAAATAGGAGTAGGTTTTTTTGGTGGAGAAGGATTTATTCTACAAAAACTTGAAGGTGATGGATTAGCTTTTGTTCATGGTGGTGGAACTATTGTAAAAAAGACATTAATTCCAGGACAAGTATTAAAAGTAGATACAGGGTGTTTAGTGGCTATGACAAAGGATGTTAAATATGATATTCAATTTGTAGGTGGATTAAAGAACACATTATTTGGTGGAGAAGGGTTATTTTTCGCTACTTTAACAGGACCTGGTGATGTGTGGATACAAAGTTTGCCTTTTAGCAAACTTGCTGAGAAGGTTATTGCTGCTTCTCCACAGCTAGGAACACAATCTAAGGATGAAGGTAGTTTGCTTGGAGGCATAGGCAATTTGTTTGAACGATAAAAAGAGGGATTCATTGCAATGAATTCCTCTTTTTAATTTATATATTTATTGATTTTGTATGTTACATTGTCCGCCGTTAACACATTGTAAAGTTTCTTTAGCAAAGTCATGTCCAAAAGCAAATGCTTTTTCTAATTCATCTTCACTTGGTCTAAACATAACTCCAAGTGGTGCCACTGGAATATTGAATTTAAGTTGATTAAATCTTTGCTCAATATTTTTAAGTGCATCTCCGCTCCATCCATATGAACCAAAGCAACTTGCATGTAATCCTCTATGAATTACTGGATTTAATGATCCAAGTATAGTCCAAATTGGAGGAAGTGTATCAGCAAGTAAAGTAGGTGAGCCTATTAATAGTCCACTACATTTATTAATTTCAGCAATAACTTCATTTATATCAGTGTAAACTAAGTCATACATTAGTACATCAACATTTTCTTCTAAAGCTTCAATACCTGCTTTAACTTTTTCAGCTAGCTCAGCAGTATAACCATAAGCACTTACATATGGAATAACTATGCTAGGTGTTTCTCTTTTTACTGGCTGGCTCCATTCTTTATATAATTCCATATATTTTTCAATGTTAGCACCATCTAAAACCATACCATGTCCAGGACAAATAAATTTTATTGATAAATCTTTAATTTTATCTAAAGCCTTTAATACATAAGGTTTGAAAGGTCCCATTATCATTGAGAAATAGTAATTGTATGCTTCTATATAATCAGCTTCTTTTTCAGCTTCTAACTTGCTTTTAATAATACGTTCATCGCTGTAGTGAGCTCCAAATGAGTCACAAGTTATAAGAGTTTCATCTTCAATTACATATGAATACATTGTATCTGGCCAGTGTAATTGAGGTACACTTAAGAACTTAATTGTCTTATTTCCAAGTGAAATAGTTTCACCATCTTTAACAACTTTATTCTTGAAAGGTTTATTCATTATTTGTCCCATATATCTTATTGCAAGACTACTTCCAACAACAGTAGCATTAGGAGCAAATTCTAAAAGTTTTCCTACTGAACCAGCATGATCAGGTTCTGTATGATTTACCACTATATATGTTATATCTTCAGGTTTTACAATTGATTTTATTTTTTCTAAATGTTCATCAAAGAATTTTTC
Source organism: Clostridium sp. 29_15 (assembly GCF_001916075.1). NCBI lineage: Bacteria > Bacillati > Bacillota > Clostridia > Eubacteriales > Clostridiaceae > Clostridium > Clostridium sp. 29_15. Next base: position 36,387 of record NZ_MNRT01000043.1, on the reverse strand, counting down.
TTTTACTGTTTCAAATATGGCAACTCCATCAGTACCTTTTAAAACATATGAATTATAAGTTGTACCAAACTTTGTTTCCATTATAATATCAAAAATTCTTAAGTTTGGATCTAAAGCTCCAACCCAAGTTAAATCAGGATTAATACTTATTGTTTTACACATGAATATAAGCACCTCTTCTATTTATAAAATTTTTATTTATATAATAATTATAATCTATGAATAACTATTGTCAACAATTGTTAAATTAATGAAATATTCAGATAATTTCAAAAATAGCAAATTTATTATACAGTAGAAATCATGCACTTTTAACAGTTATATTATTCCATAAAATCCATTTTTAAATTTTCCTAGTTTATTATTAAAAAGAAAGATATAATGTGATTAAGTCACACAAAAAAAATGTTGAAAGATGTAAAGTAGTAAGTGAGGAATTAAAATGTTAACTTATGTTAAGGATGTTAATGAAGAAAAGAGAAAAATAGATTTTCTTTATGAAGTATACCCTCTATTAAAAATTTTAGATGAAAAAAGCGATGGTATATTAAGTCAAAATGCTATTTTTAAGACTTTAAATATGGATCAATACCTATCTAATGATGGGGAAGGGTGTATGGGTTTTATTTTTATACTTAAAGGACTTATAAAAATTCAAAGAATGAATGCTGGAGGAAAAGAAACAAATCTATATGATTTAAAGGAAGGCCAGCTTTGTAATGAATTATCTAATTGTTTTAAGGAAGAAGATAATTTAAATATCTGTGCAAGAGCACTTGTTGATTCAGAAATTTGTGTAATTCCTTGTGGAATTGCTAAAAGATATTTGAAGCAAGATATAAAATTTTTAAGATATATGTATAATGACCTATATAGAAAACATCAAATTATTATTAGAGATAAAGAATCTAATAGGCATGAAAGTCTCGAAAAGAGATTAGTTAAGCTTTTAATGAGTAAGAATTCTAAGAGTATTTATGCTACCCATAGTGAATTAGCTTTTGAGATTGATTCTACTAGAGAGGTTGTCAGCAGAAGCTTAAAGAAGATTGAAAAACAAGGATTCATTAAAATGCTTAGAGGAAAGATTCAAATATTAAAAGATTTAAATGAATTATTATAATAAATTTTCTTAAGATATTTATATATAGTAAATTTCAATCTAATAATCTTATATAAAACACTAGAAAAAATAAAAACTAGAATGTATAATATTTATTAAAAGATAATTGTTATTATTTAACTACTAGAAAAGGATGGTATTTATCATGGCAAAGAAAATGATGACTATTGATGGAAATACTGCTGCTGCTTATGTTGCTTATGCATATACAGATGTTGCAGCTATATTCCCGATAACTCCTTCAACTACAATGGCAGAAATTGTAGATGAATGGGCAGCACAAGGAAAGAAAAATATATTTGGACAAACTGTTAATGTCGTTGAAATGCAATCAGAAGCAGGAGCTGCTGGAGCATTCCACGGTTCATTACAAGCAGGTGCATTAACTACTACATTTACTGCATCACAAGGTTTATTATTAATGCTTCCAAATATGTATAAGGTAGCAGGAGAATTATTACCAGGAGTATTCCACGTAAGTGCTAGAGCAATAGCTTCTCAAGCATTATCAATATTTGGTGATCATCAAGACGTTATGTCAGCAAGAATGACTGGATGTGTAATGCTTGCTGCTGGTTCAGTTCAAGAAGTAGCTGACTTAACTCCAGTATCACATCTTGCAGCAATTAAAGGAAGATTACCTTTCATTAATTTCTTTGATGGATTTAGAACATCACATGAAATTCAAAAAGTTGAAGTTTTAGATTATGAAGATTATGCAAGCTTAGTAGATATGGAAGCACTTCAAGAGTTTAGAAATAGAGCATTATCTCCAAATCATCCAGTGACAAGAGGAACAGCTCAAAACTCAGATATTTACTTCCAAACAAGAGAAGCTTCAAATAAGTTTTACAATAATATAATACCTGTAGTTGAAGAGTATATGGGTAAAATGAGCGAGCTTACAGGAAGAAATTATGGATTATTTAATTACTATGGAGCAGAAGATGCTAAACATGTTATAGTTGCTATGGGATCAGTTACAGAAGCAATTGAAGAAACTATAGATGAATTAAATGCTAGAGGAGAAAAATATGGTTTAGTTAAGGTTCACTTATTTAGACCATTCTCAACTGAACATTTCTTAAAAGCTATACCAGCTACAGCAGAAAAGATTTGTGTAATGGATAGAACTAAAGAACCAGGTTCAATTGGTGAGCCTCTGTACTTAGATGTACGTACCGCATTCTATGAAAAAGAAAATAGACCAGTAATAGTTGGTGGACGTTATGGATTAGCTTCAAAAGATGTTACTCCAACACACATTAAAGCTATATTTGATAATCTTAAGAAAGAAGATGCTAAAAATAACTTCACTGTTGGTATCGAAGATGACGTTACAAACACTTCAATTCCAGTAGAGGATGAATTAAGAGTTTTAACTCCAGGAACAGTAAGATGTAAGTTCTGGGGATTAGGATCAGATGGAACTGTTGGTGCTAATAAACAAGCAATTAAGATTATCGGTGAAAACACAGATAAATATGTACAAGCATATTTTGCATATGATTCAAAGAAATCTGGTGGAGCTACTATGTCTCACTTAAGATTTGGTGATCAACCAATAAGATCAACTTACCTTATAGACGAAGCTGATTATATTGGATGTCACGTTCAAGCATATGTAAATCAATATGATGTATTAAAAGGTCTTAGAAAAGGTGGAAATTTTGTATTAAACTGCATCTGGACTGAAGAAGAATTAGAAAGTAAATTACCAGCAAAAATGAAGAGATTCATTGCTGAAAATGAAATAAATTTATATACAATCAATGCTACTAAGATAGCTACTGAAATTGGTTTAGGTAGAAGAATCAATATGATAATGCAATCAGCATTCTTTAAATTAGCTGAAATCATACCAGAAGATGAAGCTAAAGATTACTTAAAAGCTTCAATTAAAAAAGCTTATGGTAAAAAAGGTGACAAAGTTGTAAATATGAACTTTGAAGCTGTTGAAAGAGGTATGAATTCATTAGTTAAGATAAATGTTCCAGCTTCATGGAAAGATGCAGAAGATTCAGAAGTTGTTGAAACTAAGAAAATTACTGATTTCGTTAAGAATATAATGAATCCAATGAACGCTCTTGAAGGTGATAAATTACCAGTAAGTGCATTCAATGGAATTGAAGATGGTACATTTCCAGCTGGAACTGCAGCATATGAAAAGAGAGGAATTGCTTCAGAAGTACCAGAATGGGAAACTGCAAAATGTATTCAATGTAACCAATGTGCTTTTGTTTGTCCACATGCATGTATTAGACCAGTTCTTGTAAGTGATGAAGAATTAGCTAATGCACCAGAAGGATTTGAAACTAAGAAAGCTACAGGAAAGACTTTAGCAGGATTAAACTACAGAATTCAAGTAAGTACATTAGATTGTACAGGATGTGCTAACTGTGTTGATATATGTCCAGCACCAGGTAAGGCATTGAAAATGGAACCTCTTGCAACTCAAACAGAAAAGGAAATACCAAACTGGGATTTCGCAGTATCAGAAAAAGTTGCTTACAAAGGTGATTTAACTCCAGGTAAGACAGTTAAAGATAGTCAATTTAAAACTCCACTTATAGAGTTCTCAGGAGCTTGTGCAGGTTGTGGTGAAACAGCATATATTAAGTTAGTTACTCAATTATTTGGAGATAGAATGATGATTGCTAATGCAACTGGATGTTCATCAATTTGGGGTGGATCAGCACCTTCAACACCATACACAACTAACCATGAAGGTAAGGGACCAGCTTGGGCTAACTCATTATTTGAAGATAATGCTGAATTTGGATATGGTATGTTCTTAGCTGTAAATCAAATGAGAAGCAACATAGCTATGAATATGGAAGCTTTATTAGAAACTTCAATAGCTGAAGAATATAAAGAAACATTCAGAAATTGGATAGCTAATAAAGAAAATGGAGAGCTTTCAAAAGTTTATAGTGCAGAAGTTGAAGCTATATTAGATAACAATAATGTAGAAGATGCTAAAGCATTAGAATTATTAGCAGAAATAAATAACAGAAGAGATTATTTAGTTAAGAGATCTCAATGGATTCTTGGAGGAGATGGATGGGCTTATGACATCGGATACGGTGGATTAGATCATGTACTAGCTTCAGGAGATAACGTAAATGTTCTTGTATTCGATACAGAAATTTACTCTAATACAGGTGGACAAAGTTCTAAATCAACACCTATAGCAGCAATGGCTAAATTTGCAGCATCAGGTAAGAAGTCAGCTAAGAAAAACTTAGGTAGAATGATGATGTCTTATGGAAATGTTTATGTAGCACAAGTAGCTATAGGAGCAGATAAGAACCAAGTAGTTAAAGCTATGTTAGAAGCAGAAGCTCATGATGGACCATCAATCATCATTGCTTACTCAACTTGTATTAGCCATGGATTAAAGAAGGGAATGGGATTCTCTATAAGAAATATGGACGAAGCTGTTAAAGCTGGATACTGGCATTTATACAGATTCAATCCATCATTAAAAGAACAAGGAAAGAATCCATTTGTATTAGATTCTAAAGAACCACAAGGAAGCTTCAAAGACTTCATAATGGATCAAGTAAGATACTCAGCAATTGCAAAGCAATATCCAGAAGAAGCTGAAGAATTATTTGCAATGGCAGAAGCAGATGCTAAGAGAAAGTATGAAGAATACAAAAAATTAGCAGAATAATAGTTTTTTAAACTTAATATAAAATAAGTAGCACTACTTCTAATAACACAACAAAAAATGGGCTGTATCAAAAAGATTGATACAGCCTACTTTTTTATGCATCTATACTATCCCAAAGTTTAGATAAAGATTTTATATTTTTTTCAAGAGAATTAATATATAAATTAAAGTCAAGCTCATTCATCTTTATAAAATGAGTATTTTTTATATGATCTTTTATACCAATTTTGAAATCATTAGTTACATAAAATGTAAATTTATTTTTTGTTACTGAATCAATTAAAATAATTGGTATTTCTTTTTGAAAAAGCATCATTTCTAAATGTTCTTTATGGGTGTTAAGAGAATAATTAAACCATTTACCATATAATAATCTATCATTATCAGCAAATTTAAATAATAAAAGCAAAGCTGCTTTATCATGAGAAAAATAAGATATGTTTTTTAGCGAGATAGTCATACTATTTTTTATATAACTTATAGTATTACTGTCGATATTTAATAAAAAAGAAGAAAGGAGTTGGTTATTTTCAAATTTACAAATATAATTCTTAAAGTTGTCCATATTATTTTCTTTAAAAGATAGAAAATCCATAATATTCCCCCATACAAATGAATTTTAAAGCTATTTAAATTATACTTTTAAATGATATATAAGTTAATAAGTTGGTTTGTGTTAAAATAATTAAATTATACCAATATAGATATTATAAATTATATGGTATAATAAATATAAAAATTTTAGAGGTAATATATGTATTTTTTAGTAAGTTTAGGAGCTGTAATTACAAGTGCTATATTATTTTGTGAAAATAATAATATAGTTGTAAGTAGGGTTAAAATAAATAAGAAAGTAAAAAATCCAATAAAAATAGTACAATTGTCTGATTTACATAGTAAGGAGTTTGGAAAGGATAATAAAAAATTACTAAATAAGGTTTTAAATGAGAATCCAGATTTAATTTTATTAACAGGAGATATTATTGATTGTACTTCAATAAGACATAAAGAAATAATAAACTTTATATCAAAGATGAGTGAAAAAATTCCTACATACTATATACCTGGAAATCATGAAACTAGAGCAGAAAAATATAAAGAAATAATTAAAAAGTTAAGAAAAAATAATGTCAATGTATTGTTAAATGAAATAAGAACCATAAATATTAATGGAAATAAAGTTAATATATTAGGATTAGTTGAAGAACAAGGTTCATCGGAGGCTTATATTAAAAGGGCAAAAGGGGAATTTGAGTATAAAGATTATTCTATTATTTTTAATGAATTTTGTAAATTGCCTGGAATAAAGATTGTTTTAAGTCATTATCCAGAAAATTTTAAAGCCATAGGTGATAAATCATACTATAAATATAAATTTGATTTAATGTTTTCGGGGCATGCTCATGGAGGTCAATTTAGAATTCCTCTAATTGGAGGGTTATATGCACCAGCACAAGGGATTTTTCCTAAGTATACAGCAGGTATTCATAAAGGCATAAAAAATAATCTTATAATAAGTAGAGGTCTTGGAAATAGTGGATTTCCACTAAGATTATTTAATAAACCAGAAATAGTAGTGGTTACTATAGAAAACATATAATAAAATTTAAAATTTAAATAATATTATTGACAATTAGTTAAGAAAGATTATAATAAAAATACAAATACCCCCTAGGGGAGGGGTAATATAGGAGGAAGATTAATGAATAATGAAAGAAAAAAAGCTCTTCAATCATTAAAAACTGCAAGAGGACAAATAGATGGAATCATTAAAATGATTGAAGATGATAGATATTGTGTAGATATATCTAATCAAATAATGGCAGCACAATCGTTATTAAAAAAATCTAATTTAATAATATTAGAAAAACATTTGCATACTTGTGTAAAGGATGCTTGTATGAATGATAATGGTGACGAAAAAATAGAAGAAATAATAAGTATTTTACAAAAGGTTATGTCAAAGTAAAGGAGGAGAAAATGAAGCAAAATTCATTCAAAATAGAAGGGATGACTTGTTCAGCTTGCGCCAATAGAGTGGAAAGAGCAGTGAAGAAATTGGATGGAGTTGAAGAATCAAATGTAAATTTCGCTACAGAAACTTTATCAGTAAAATTTGATGAAACAAAGGTAGATGTTGCTAAAATTGAGGAAACAGTAGTAAAAGCAGGATATTCTGTGAGAAAAGATATGAGAGATTACACTTTCAAGGTTGAAGGAATGACATGTTCAGCTTGTGCCAATAGAGTAGAAAGAGTAACTAAAAAGATTGATGGTGTTGAAAGTGCTAATGTTAATTTTGCTACAGAAAAGCTAACAGTAAGAATTGATGCAGAAAAGGTACGATATTCAGATATTAAAGCAGTTATTGATAAAGCTGGATATAAGTTAATCAAAGAGGAAGAGCAAGTAAATGAAGGTTCTAAAAAGAAAGATGAAAGCAAGTTACTTTTAAATAGATTTATCTTCTCTCTTATATTTACAGTACCACTACTTATTATAAGTATGGGACATATGGTAGGTATGCCATTACCTTCAATTATTGATCCAATGAAAAGTCCTTTAAACTTTGCACTAGTTCAATTAGCACTTACTATACCAGTAATGGTAGCTGGTTATAAGTTTTATAAGATAGGATATAAGAATCTATTTAAGCTTAGTCCTAATATGGATTCATTAATTGCTATAGGGACATCGGCAGCAGTAGCTTATGGATTTTTTGCAATATATAAGATACTAAATGGAGAAACTCATTATGCAATGCATTTATATTTTGAATCAGCAGTAGTTATTTTAACATTAATTACTTTAGGAAAATATTTGGAAGCTGTATCAAAGGGTAAAACTTCAGAGGCTATCAAGAAGCTTATGGGATTAGCACCTAAAACTGCAACTATCATTAAGGATGGAAAAGAATTAAGTATTCCTATAGATGAAGTTATAGTAGGGGATGTAATTTTAGTGAAGCCAGGTGAAAAATTGCCTGTGGATGGTGAAATTATAGAGGGAAGCACTTCTATTGATGAATCAATGCTCACAGGCGAAAGTATTCCTGTAGAAAAAAACATAGGAAATACTGTCATAGGAGCTAGTATAAATAAATCTGGTTTTATAAAATACAAAGCTACTAAAGTTGGAAAAGATACAGCTTTATCACAAATTGTAAAGTTAGTGGAGGAAGCACAGGGAACAAAAGCACCAATAGCTAAAATGGCAGATATTATTGCTGCATATTTTGTACCAACGGTTATAGGGTTAGCAATAATAGCAACAATAGGATGGCTTATTGCAGGTGAAACTACTGTATTTGCTTTAACTATATTTATTTCAGTATTAGTAATTGCATGTCCATGTGCATTAGGATTAGCAACACCAACAGCAATTATGGTTGGAACAGGAAAAGGTGCTGAAAATGGTGTGTTAATTAAAGGTGGAGAAGCATTAGAAACAACATATAAAATAGATACTATAGTATTTGATAAAACAGGAACAATAACTGAAGGAAAGCCTAAAGTTACTGATATAATTTGTCAAGGTATAAAAGAAGAAGAAGTATTAGCTTTAGCAGCTAGTGCAGAAAAGGGGTCAGAACATCCTTTAGGAGAAGCCATAGTAAAAGAAGCAGAACATAAAAACTTAGAATTAAAAAAAATTGAAGATTTTAAAGCTGTGCCAGGACATGGAATAGAAGTTACTATTGAAGGAAAAGATATATTATTAGGTAATAAGAAATTAATGATAGAAAATAATATAGATATAGAGTCTTTACATGCTGAAAGTGATAAGCTTGCAGCGGAAGGAAAGACACCAATGTATATTGCTATAAATAATAAATTAAGTGGTATAATAGCAGTAGCTGATACTGTAAAAGAAAATAGTAAAGCTGCTATTGAAGAATTAAAGAAAATGAATGTTAAAGTAGCAATGATTACAGGAGATAATAAAAAGACAGCAGAAGCTATTGCAAAATCAGTGGGAATAGATATGGTTTTAGCAGAAGTATTACCTGAAGATAAGGCCAATGAAGTGAAGAAGCTGCAAGAGAAAAATAGAAAAGTAGCCATGGTTGGTGATGGAATAAATGATGCACCAGCTCTTGTACAGGCAGATGTAGGAATAGCCATTGGATCAGGAACTGATGTTGCCATTGAATCAGCAGATATTGTTCTTATGAAAAGTGATTTAAAAGATGTTGTTACTGCAATTAGGTTAAGCAAAGCAACTATTAAGAATATAAAAGAGAATTTATTCTGGGCATTTGGTTATAATGTTTTAGGAATACCAGTTGCCATGGGAGTGCTTCATATCTTTGGTGGTCCATTATTAAATCCAATGATTGCAGCAGCAGCCATGAGTTTTAGTTCAGTATCAGTACTTTTAAATGCACTAAGACTAAAAAGATTTAGATAATCATTAATTTTATAAAGGAGGATTTTATGAAAAAGAAAATATTAATTGAAGGAATGAGTTGTAATAAATGTGTAGGTCATGTTAAAGCAGCTTTAGAAGATTTAGATGGAGTTACTTCAGTTGAAGTTAGCTTAGAAGGGAAAAATGCAATAGTTGAAACTACAGCTAATGATGAAGCTTTAAAAGAAGTAATTGAAGATGAGGGATACGATGTAGTTGAAATAGAAGTGTTATAATAAAAAATAAGGGATAGCTAAGGCTATCCCTTATTACATTTTAAACATTATAAATTACATTGATTTGTGGAATGTTCTGTTTATAACGTCTAATTGTTGTTCTCTTGTTAATTTAATGAAGTTAACAGCATATCCTGAAACTCTGATAGTTAATTGTGGATATTCTTCTGGATGATCCATAGCATCTAATAAAGTTTCTCTGTTAAATACATTTACGTTTAAGTGATGAGCATCTTGACCAAAGTATCCATCCATCATAGCACTTAAGTTAGTGATTCTATCTTCAGGAGTTTTTCCTAGAGCATCTGGTACTATTGAGAATGTATTTGAGATACCATCTTGTGAATGTTCATATGGTAATTTAGCAACTGAGTTTAATGAAGCTAAAGATCCACTGTTATCTCTTCCGTGCATTGGGTTAGCACCTGGAGCAAATGGTTCACCAGCTTTTCTACCACATGGAGTAGTACCAGTCTTCTTACCGTAAACAACGTTTGAAGTTATAGTTAATACTGATTGAGTGTGGTATGCATTTCTGTATGTCTTGTTTTGTCTGATTTTCTTCATCATGTTTTCAACTAAGTATACAGCAATTTCATCAACTCTATCATCGTCGTTTCCGTATTTAGGGAAATCTCCTTCAACTTCGAAATCAACAGCTATTCCTTCTTCGTTTCTTATTGGCTTAACTTTAGCGTATTTGATTGCTGATAATGAATCTGCACAAACAGATAAACCAGCTATACCACAAGCCATAGTTCTGAATACATCTCTATCATGTAAAGCCATTTGTAAGCTTTCATATGAATATTTATCATGCATGTAGTGAATTACATTTAAAGTATTAACATAAAGGTTAGCTAACCAATCTGTCATTATTTCAAATCTGTTCATTACTTCGTCGTAAGTTAAATATTCACCAGTTAATGGAGCTAATTGAGGTCCAACTTGAACACCTGATTTTTCGTCTCTACCACCGTTTATAGCGTATAGTAAAGTCTTAGCTAAGTTAACTCTTGCACCGAAGAATTGCATTTGCTTACCAACTCTCATTGCAGATACACAACAAGCGATAGCGTAGTCATCTCCCCAGTATGGAGCCATTAAATCATCATTTTCGTATTGAACTGAACTTGTGTCAATTGATACCTTTGAACAGAAATCTTTGAATCCTTGAGGTAATCTAGTTGACCATAAAACTGTTAAGTTTGGTTCAGGTGATGGTCCTAAAGTGTAAAGTGTGTTAAGTACTCTGAATGAGTTCTTAGTTACTAATGTTTTACCGTTTAATCCCATACCACCGATTGATTCAGTAACCCAAGTTGGATCTCCTGAGAATAAGTCGTTGTATTCTGGAGTTCTTAAGAACTTAACTAATCTTAACTTCATTACGAAGTGGTCCATTATTTCTTGAGCTTCTTCTTCAGTGATAACACCGTTTTGTAAATCTCTTTCGATGTAGATGTCTAAGAAAGTAGAAGTTCTACCTAATGACATAGCAGCACCGTTTTGTTGTTTTATAGCAGCTAAGAATCCAAAGTATAACCATTGTACAGCTTCTTTAGCATTTGAAGCTGGTCCTGATATATCTAATCCATAAGAAGCAGCCATAGCTTTTAATTCTTTTAATGCAACTATTTGATCAGAAATTTCTTCTCTTAATCTAATTACGTCTTCATCAATAGTTTTAACTTCTAAAGATTTCTTTTGAACTAATCTATCTTCGATTAATCTGTCAACCCCGTATAGAGCAACTCTTCTGTAATCACCTATGATTCTTCCTCTACCGTAAGCATCTGGAAGACCTGTAATTATACCAGATTTTCTAGCTAATCTCATTTCATCAGTATAAGCATCGAAAACACCTTGGTTGTGAGTTTTTCTATATTTTGAGAATATTTCAGATATTCTATCAGATACTTCAAATCCATAAGATTTAGCAGCACTTTCTGCCATTCTTATACCACCTTGAGGCATAACAGCTCTCTTTAAAGGTGCATCAGTTTGAACACCAACGATTTTTTCTAAAGCTTGATCTATATATCCAGGAGCATATTCATTGATTCCTGAAACTGTTTCAGTATCTACATCTAAAACTCCACCGTTTTCTCTTTCTTTTTTGAATAATTCACTAACTTCAGCCCATAACTTAGTTGTAGCTTCAGTAGCGCCAGCTAAGAAACTATCATCTCCTTCGTATGGAGTGTAGTTAAGTTGAATAAAGTTTCTTACATCGATTTCCTTAGTCCAGTTACCTGGTTTAAAGTTATTCCATTCCTTCATCATGTTTGATCCCCTCTTTTTTATACAAAAATTTAACGATTGTTACACAATCTATTTGGAAAAAATTACTATTAATTAATAATAGTTGTTAAATAAAATATATCACTTTTATTGGAAAAATGCAATAGAAATTTAAACGATTTTAAAAAAAAAGAAAAACCGTAAAACCGTTGAAAATACTAGAGTTAGTGGTTGTAGAAAATAAATATAAATATTATTTTTAGAAGTTTGAATTTACTGAAAATTCAATAAAATATAAAAATATAATAGACTGTTTAAGGCAAATTAAAATACTAAAATTCCATAAGAAAACAAAAGATATTGTTAATATTGTAACAATATCTTTTTTAATATTATCATATTAAGTTGTATACTAAAAATGTATTAAAGTAAAATTAAATTTTTCATACTTATGTCAAAAGATTTGTATGAATGTGTTAAAGCTCCTACAGATATTAAGTTTACTCCTGTTTCTGCAATAGAACGGATAGTGTCCATATTTACGTTGCCAGAGGCTTCAATAATAGCTTTATTACCAATAATTTCTACAGATTTTTTCATTTCATCTATAGACATATTGTCTAGCATTATTATATCAGCATTGCATGTTAATGCTTCTTTAACCATATCTAAGTTTTCAGTTTCAACTTCAATTTTTCTTACAAAGGAAGAGTTTTTTCTAATTAAATTAATAGCATTAGTAATTGAACCAGCAGCATCAATATGATTATCTTTTATCAATATACCATCAGATAAATTACATCGATGATTTATTCCACCACCAATTTTTACTGAATATTTTTCTAAAATCCTAAGATTAGGAGTAGTTTTGCGAGTATCAGCTAATTTAGCATTGGTTCCTATAAGTTTTTTGCTAAAATTATTTGTTAAAGTTGCTATGCCACACATTCGTTGTAATAAGTTCAAAGCAACTCTTTCTCCTAAAAGTACATTTTTTGTTTTACCTTTGATGATAGCTATTATTTCACCTTTTTTTAATATATCTCCATCTTCTTTATTAAAAGAAACATCAACTTCACCTAGTAAGTAAAAAACTCTTGCAAAGACCTCAGCACCGGCTAAAATACCATCTTCTTTTGATATTAAATTTACGCTACAAAGGCTATCTTCAGTTACAATGGGAATGGTTGTTATATCTTCAGAGGGAATATCTTCTTTAAGTGCATTTTTAATTATTTCATCAACAATTAACCAATTCATTTTTCTTTTCTCCAATCACATCTTTAAATAAATTAATAGCAGTATTAAATAACTCTGTTTCAGCTAGTTTCATAGATGAAGCTTTAAAACTTTCAGTTTCATATGGTACTTGATATTCTGTAAATTTGCTTAGTATATCATTAACAGCACGCTTGGAAAATACTAATCCTTCTAGTAAAGAATTACTAGCAAGCCTATTGGCTCCATGAACTCCAGTACAGCTACATTCTCCAACGGCATAAAGTTTTTCCATGGAAGATTTACTGTTTAAGTCAACTTCTATTCCTCCCATAAAGTAATGTTGTACTGGGTGGATAGGAATATATTCTTTAGTGATATCTATACCATGAGATAAACATTCTTTATATATATAAGGAAATCTATTCTTGATATATTTAGGTTCCATAGTGCTTAAATCAAGATAAGCACATTCTTCGTTAGAAGAATTAAGTTCAGCATAAATTGCATTAGCAACCACATCACGAGGAAGTAGTTCATCTATAAAATGTTCACCTTTCTTATTTCTTATTAAAGCACCTTCTCCACGGACGCTCTCAGATATAAGAAGTCTTCTGTCATTTGAATCTTTAATATATAAGGCCGTTGGATGGAATTGCACATAGTTTAAATTTTTCAACTTAATATTATGTTTCTTACAAATACTAAGTCCATCACCAGTTATATGACGTTTATTAGTAGAATTTTTAAATAATCCACCAATTCCGCCTGTAGCCATAATGACAAATTGTGAATGAATACTATATTGAATATTATTATTTAGTGCAATTATTCCATGGCAACTGTTTTTATTTTCAATTATATCTGCACATAATGTATTTTCTAAAATAAGAGTATTTTTTCTTAACTTTATCTTTTGGCAAAGAGCTTCCATTATATATTTACCAGTTTCATCTTTGACATGAAGAATTCTATTGGTAGAGTGAGCAGCTTCTTTTGTATAACAAAGATTACCATGTTCTTTATCAAAAACAACTCCATACTCAATAAGCTTGTCTATGTTTTCCTTTGACTCTTTAACTAAAGTAGTGACAGCGGCTATATCATTTTCATATTTACCAGCTTTTAAAGTATCTTCAATATATGGTTTAATATCATACTCACCTTTAGAAACACATATTCCACCTTGAGCTAAGGCACTATTACTATCTGATAAAGCTTTTTTTGTGACAATAGTTATGCTGTATTTTTCAGGAATATTTAGTGCAGAATATAATCCTGCAATTCCTGAACCAACTATTACAATATCTGTATCAATATTAATTATTTTATTCATTTTATATCACCTAGCCAATTCATGCATATTTAATAAACAGTTCAAAGCTTTTAATCTAACCTCTTCTTTAATAGTTATTTCATTACAATTATTTCTTAAAACATTTGCAATATCTTCTAACCTTGTTTTTTTCATATTAGGACATAGGGTGCTTGTTCCAGGAAAATAAAAATTTTTATGAGGATTTTTTTTATTTAATTCATAATGGATTCCTTCTTCGGTACAAACAAGATAGTTTTTAGCAGAGCAATCAGTAGCATAATTTATCATTTCACCTGTACTCCCTATAAAATCTGCCAAATCCCTAATTTCTTTTTCGCATTCTGGATGAGCTAAAACAACAATATCATTTATTGCATTTTTAGATTTTAATATATTTTCAGCGCTAATCTTCTTATGAGTAATACAAAATCCATTCCATAATATAAAATCTTTTTCTGGCATTTGTTCTGCAATATATCCTCCTAGATTTTTGTCAGGAAGGAAGATGATTTTTTTTTGAGGCAGCTTTTTAATCACTTTTAAGGCATTTGATGAAGTTACTGTAACATCACAAAGAGCTTTTACATCACTAGTTGAGTTGATATAGCATACTACAGCAGCATCAGGGTGTTTTTCTTTAAGTTCTACTAAGCCATCTACGTCAGCCATATCAGCCATTGGGCATCCAGCATCAAGAGCTGGAAGAAGTACAGTTTTTTCTGGGGAAAGTATTTTTGCACTTTCAGCCATGAATTTAACACCACAAAATACTATAAGTTTATTAGGACTATCTTTTGCAATTTTACTTAAATAGTACGAGTCCCCTACATAATCAGCTATTTCTTGAATTTCTGATCGCTGATAATAATGTGCCAATATTAAAGCGTTTTTTTCTGTTTTCAATAAATTAATTTCTTTTTTTAAGTCCATTTTAAATTACCTCTCTCATACAGTTGTCATATGTATATACACATGTTAATAATATAACATTGCATGTAAAAAATGTAAACTTTAAATAAGAGAAAAGTAAAAAAAGAACTAATTTAAATAATGAGTGTTCAAGTTATTTTGCAATGAACAATCATATTAAATAGTTCTTTTTTTATTATATATAGTTATATTTTAAATAATATTCCTGCTAGTGCTCCTAAGAAGATATAGAAAATAGGGTGTTTTTTAAAATATTTCATTATTACAAATATACCTATTAATAGTAGTGTAGCTTTATAGTTAATGATATCTAAAAGTTTATTTGTAATATTAAATTTTGACATATTAAGAATGGTGATTTTAAATACTGCAAAACCAGCAGCAGTTATAAGGCCTGTAACAGCAGGTCTTAAGCCATAAAATACAGATTCCACATAAGGACTTTCTTTGAACTTGTTTAAAATATGAGCAATTATAATAATTACAATTATTGATGGTGTAATAAGTCCAATGGTAGCAATAATTCCACCTAAAAGACCACCACCTTGATATCCTGCATATGTAGCCATATTTATTCCAAGTGGACCTGGTGTAGATTGGGAGATGGCAACCATATCAGCAATACTATCTGTAGTTATCCAAGGGTATCTTTCAGAGAGATCATATAAGAAAGGAAGTGTAGAGAGACCTCCACCTATGGCAAATAATCCTATTTTAAAGAATTCATAAAATAAAGTTATATAAATCATTATTTTCTACCCCTTATTAATTTTGATATTAATCCAACACATGCAGCTGCAACTACTATATAGATTGGTGATAAGTTTACAAATGCTACTGAGATAAATGCCAAAATAGCAATTATTAATGTTATAGAATTTTTAATAGATGTTTTGGCTAGTTTTAATATGGAGCTAATAATTAAGGCAATAACGACTACACGTATACCAGAGAAAGCATGCTGTATAATGGCATAGCTTGCAAAGTTTTTTAATAAGGCTGCAATAATAATTATTATTATTAAGGAAGGAAAAACAACTCCTAATGTTGCAACTATTGCACCAATTATTCCTTGAACTTTATAGCCAATGAAAGTTGCTGTGTTTACAGCGATTATGCCTGGTGTACATTGCCCTACAGCATAATAATCTAGAACTTCTTCTTCAGTAGCCCATTTTTTTTCTTCAACAATTTCTTTTTGAATCATTGGAAGCATGGCATAGCCACCACCAAAAGTTAATCCTCCAATTCGGCAGAAAGTGAAAAATAAATCAATTAATGTCTTCATAATTTATATCTCTCCTGTGTTAATGTAATAATATTCTATGAATAGTATACCATAATATGAAAGTGTAAAAGATGTAACAATATAACACTATTACATCTTTTATTGAAAGACATGTCTATATTAAGTAGGGTGTAATATAAAAATAAGAAAAAAACTAATAATAATACCGTATTTTAATCTTTATTTAAGTACATTTATGCTTTTTGGTATAAAAAATTAAACTTGAATATAAGGATAAAGTTGTAAAAAGGTAGCATTTTAATCATTACCAAGAGTGATAATTTAGCGTATTATATTTGTATAGAGTAAAACTTGAATAGAGGTGAAGATAATGAAACTAGAAAATAAAATTTTAAAAATATCAATGGTAGGTGCGTTATTCTTTGCACTATTTGGTATAGCATGGGGATGAACTGTACAATCTGAAATGATTATATTTGATGGATTATATTCATTTATCAGTTTAGCGTTAACAATGTTGTCTTTATATATAAATAATTTTATGGCTAAGAAGGAATTAGATAAATATCCTTTTGGCAAATATATATTGGAACCTTTAGTTATATCCTTAAAATCACTTATCATAGGAGGAATGTGTTTATATTCTTTGATAGGAGCTATACAGGATATAGTGAATGGCGGAAATAGTGTAGAATATGGTTCAGCATTAATATATTCTATTGTATCAGTTGTAGGGTGCGGTGGCGTATATATTTTTATGAAGAAAAAAGGTGAAAAAATTTCTTCAGAAATGGTTAAAGTTGAAGCAAGTCAATGGCTTATGGATACTTTATTAAGTATTGGTGTATTGGTAGGCTTTGTAATAGCTATGATTCTTAGAAATACAAGGTTTGCTTGGCTAAATGTATATATAGATCCAATGATGGTAATTATGGTATCAGTTGTATTCATAAAGATGCCTATACAATCTTTTATAAATTCCTTTAAGGAAATATTATGTGTAAAAGCAAATGATGAAATCAATGATGATATATATTTTATTGTAAAAGAAATTGAGAAAGAATATAAATTTGAAGATTCAATATCAAGAGTATCAAAAATCGGTGGAGAGTTAAGAATTGAAATAGATTTTATATATAATGAAGAAAGTAAATTAAAAGATTTAGATCAAATGGATTGTGTTAGAGAAAAAGTTTATGATGCGATAAAACATATAGATTATAATAAATGGCTAAATGTTTCTTTTACTGGGGACAAAAAATGGGCCATATAAAAAAGCGAAGGAGAAATCCTTCGTTTTTTTATATGTTTTTTATACAAGTATATAAAAAATAAGGAGAGATTTCTTACAAAATTCGTATTATTTTTAATGGCGAATTTATGGAATTATTTATAAAATTATAATAATATTAGAATGGAGGATAATTGGAGGGAATTTAGAAATGAAAGTAAAGGATAAAATAACAAGATTTTATACCATAGAAGATTTGGAAGAAATATTAGATAAATTACCTTATCAAATATGGTTAAAAGATGATGAAAAAAAATATATATACATAAATAAATTAGGTGCAGAAAAGTTAGGGGTTAGTAAAGAAGAAATAATAGGAAAAACTGACTATGAATTTAGAGAGTATGATATTGCTAAGGTATGTGATAAAACAGATATAGAAGTTATAGAGAAAAAAGCTGATATTTATAATGAAGAGCATAGTAAAATAGATGATAATGAAATATGGCATAAGGTATATAAATTTAT
The DNA here is from genome assembly GCF_001916075.1 of Clostridium sp. 29_15. Lineage (NCBI taxonomy): Bacteria > Bacillati > Bacillota > Clostridia > Eubacteriales > Clostridiaceae > Clostridium > Clostridium sp. 29_15. The sequence continues at coordinate 18,221 of NZ_MNRT01000043.1, read as the reverse complement.
TTTACATAAAGAGAATAAAAAAGAAATTATAGGAGGAGTAGCACGAGAGATATCATTAGATAAGAATATACAATTAGAAATTGAATCAAACTTAATGAGTTATTTAAATATAGATGAAGAAAAAAGATATGATACTAAAAAAACTATTCATTTATTGTTAAAAGAAATAAAAAATATTGTTGAATATAAGAATATATCTATATTTTTATATGATAAAGATAGTGAGAAATTTAAGTTTTATTTAAGCGAAAATGAAGAAGAAAATAGTTTTAATGTAGATATACGTATAAATAAAGAAATAGAAAATAAATTATGTAGTAAAGAAATTATTAAAGATAAGTATGAGGAAATATATAATAAATTAGAAATGTTTAAAGGAAAAAAAGAAAGTTTAGAAATTAGGCATATAGAACTAGCGAATAAATTATTTGGGTTAGTAGTAATAACTTATGATGAAAGTAAAAATTGTTTTACTAAAGAGGAATCTTATTTAAATGAAACTTTAAGTAAAATAGGATATATAGTTAAACAGACAGAAAATAAAAGTGAAATTAAATATATAACCGATAAGAAAAAGGAATTAGAAGAGTTTATTAAATTAGAAGCTATGAAGGTGGAATTTTTATCCAATATGTCTCATGAATTTAGAACTCCTATTAATATAATACTTGCTATTGTGCAATTATTGAATTTACATAATAAGCCATTAGGTGATGAAAAATATAAAGAATATTTAAACATATTAAAGCAAAATTCATATAGATTATTGAGATTGGTTAACAATGTTATGGATATAACGAAGGTAAATAGTGATTCACATAAATTGAACTTAGTAAATTGTAATATTGTTAGTGTTTTAGAAGAAATAGTTATGTCTACTGTATTATATGCAAGTGAAAAGAAAAGAAATATAATTTTTGATACAGATAGTGAAGAAATAATTTTAGCTTGTGATGAAGATAAAATTGAAAGAATTATGCTTAATTTAATATCTAATGCCATTAAATTTTCTCAGCTCCATACAGATATTGAAATAAAAATAAAGACAAATGTAGAATTAAATAGAGTATATATATCTGTTAAAAATTATGGTTCCAATATAGAATTTAACGATAGAGAAAAAATATTTGAAAGATTTCATAAAGGAGATAATTCGTTAAATAGGAAAAATGAAGGTTGTGGTATAGGATTATTTTTATGTAGAAAGTTTATAGAAATGCATGGAGGAGAAATATTTTTAGATAATATAGATAATGGTACTCAGTTTTCATTTTATTTACCGATAAATATAACAAATGAAAAAATATATAATCCTTTAATGCAGAAAGATAGTCTTATAGAGAAATGTAATATTGAATTTTCTGATATATATATATAACTATATTTATTAAAAGATATTAATAGTGTATTATAGGAATTATATTAAAGAATTATATTAGGGGGGTAACTAATGAAAAAATTATCGTTAAATAAAGGTGAGAAGATAATTAAATATGCTCTTAGAAAATACTCTTTTGGAGTAGTTTCAGTGGCAGTTTCAGTATGTTTTTTTACAGAAATAGCTTCAGCATCTATTTTAATTAATGAAAATACTTCTATACAAGAAACATACTCTACAAATGAGGATTTAAGTGAAAATATTACACAAAAAGAGGATTATGTAAGTGATGAATTAGATAAAAATTTTGTAGAAGAAGAAACATCTATAACTGAAAGCATTATTCAAGATGAAGTTATTGATGAAAAAGAAGATGAAGCTATTGAAGAATATGCTTTTAATGAAACTGTAGAAGAAAAAATTCAAAAAGTAAAACAAAGCTTTAAAGAAGTTAAATATGATGATTTATATACTATTTTAAATCCACATGTTTCATTATGGGATAAACAAGATGTTAAAAATCAATTAAAAAAAGAATTAGGAGTAGAACCAACTCAAGCTCAAATAAATGAACGACTTAAAAGTTTTTGTATGGATAAACTTGATTTAAGAAAAAGCTTTGAATATGTGCAAAATAATTTAGATACAATATTAAAGAAGTTATTTGATAATGACCCATATTTTTCATCTCAATATATTATTAGTAAAAGAAATGAAATATTAATAGCATTATCTTATTTAGAGAGAAATTATAGTTTTGATTTTAAAGGTGAAGTTGCAAAGGATTTAATTTTATATAATTATCCACAAAGTTTAAGTGGATTTTCAGCATTAATGGATATAGGTGAAGTGAGTTTTTCAGATTTAGAGCTTAAAAATACTGCAAAGACTTATGAAAAGAAAATTGCACCAATTACTAAAGATAATACTATTTTTGATTTTATAGAAAGTTCTTTAAATAAATATTATCCATCTATTAGTGCTAGTGAGTGGTTTAAAGATAGAAGTAATGCTTATATTGTTGAAGCTAAAAGTAGTAATCAAAATATAGATACTTCTTTTTACAATAAAATGAAAAATGATCCTAAATTAAGTGATCATTTAATTCCATTATTATCTCTTAGTCAAGATAATATTTATGTTATTAGCACAATGAGCACAGTGAGTTATGGGTTGGTAGATACATATGTTGATAGAAAAGAAAGTAATTATAATGAGTCAAAAAGAAAATTTGAAGCTGATTTACAAGAAACAGCTAATAAGCAAGAAGAATTTTTAGATTTTTGGTATCGTATTAGTAATAAGAGAGATACACTTTTAAATGGAAATAATATTATTATAATTGATACTATGAGAAAATATGGTGAAGGAAGTACAAGAGATTTATGGGCTCCTAAGTATGGTGAAACATTAAGTGGGGTTCGTGAGTTTATTACTCCTCTTGATTTTTATTCTAATTATATGTTTGTAGATGGAGAAGCATCAGGAGATAATTTAGTTAAATTATATTTATCAAAAACATTAACTGATAGAGGACAATCTACTTATACACATGAATTAACACATTTATTAGATAAAAAAGTTTGGCTTAACGGATATGGTAGGAGAACTGGTAAAGGTGCAGAAACTTTTGCTACAGGAATGTTTGAAAGTTTAAATAATACAGTTGGATTATCTGAATATGAGCCAATATTTAATTTAAATTTAGCATATAAGTTAGGAGAAGGAAGAGTACAAAATGCTTCACCTAATAGATTTATGCAAGAATCTGACTTAAAAGATTATATGCAAGGATTAATGGATGTTATATATACATTAGATTATGCTGAAGCAATATCATCATTAAGAAGAACTAATTCAGAAAAAGCAATATTATTTAATCAATTGGAATTAACACCAGAAAAAGCTCCTAATACTGAAAATAAAAGCAATGATACATTTAAGCATATAGATGAAAGTATTGCAAGTACTTTAAACACAATTGATGATTTAATTGAAAAAAATATTGTATCAGGAAGACTAAAATTTAAAGGTAATGCAACTGTAGGAACAACTGAGCAAAATGGATATTACGTTGCACCATTATTAGAGCCAATATATGCAGGTATTCAAAATGATGAAGGTTCAACAGGGGAGATAACATTTAAAAGATATGCATATGAATTATTAGCTGAATATGGATATAGTGAAGGTATGGTTTCATATGTTTCTAATAAATATTCAAATGATAAGGAAGCATTAAATGCTATTTTAGATTCTAAATATAATGGAAGCTTAACTGAATTTAAAAAGGATATGTTTAAACGTAGAATTGATAAGCTATCAGATTTAAAAGAAACAGACTACTTCAAAAATTATGAAGAATTACAACAGTTAATGAATGAAGCAGTAGAAAAAGATTTAAAGATGATGGAAAGTAATAAAACTAATTCACAACCAATGGCTCAGAATGTAAAAGAAGTACAAAAATTAAAAACAAAGATTTTACAATGGTATTTAGTAAATACTAATGATTTTACAACATCTATATATAATTCTAAAGTTATTGTATCAGAAGATAAAGAAGTAACAGAAACAGAGATTCCTATAGAAGTTATTAATAGAGAAGACTCAAATTTATGGGAAGATGAAACACGTACAGAACCTGGAATATCAGGAAGTATTAGAACAACTAAGATATGGAGAACAGAAAATGGTGTTCGTGTAGGAGATCCAATAATAAATCAAGAAATTATTAGAGAAATGGTTCCAACTATTATTTATAAAGGAACTAAAAAGATTTATGATGAAATTGTTAAAGTGGATGACAATGTAGAAATTCCAATTATAGAAAAAGTAATAGAAGATCCTAATTTATATATTGGAGAAGAAAAAAGAGTAGAAGGAAAAGCTGGTATTAAAAAGGTAACAACAATTCAAAAAACAAATAAAGGACAACCAGTAGGAGATCCAATAATAAATCAAGAAATTATTATAGAAATGGTTCCAACTATTATTTATAAAGGAACTAAAGCTTTACCAACACAAAATGAAATATATCCAGCAGAAGTGATTAATGGTAACTTAGAATGCTACGATGATGAAATTGATTTAGCGTCAGTTATTTTAGATAATATTACAATAAATGATAATTCAGTTAATGTAAGAAAAGAAATAATAGGAGATATTCCAACTACTGTGGGAGAGCATACTGTTATTGTTAGAGTAACTTATGAAGATAATAGTTACAAAGATGTTAATGTATCTGTTAGAATAAGAAGTAAACAAGATAGACCAAATACAGATAATAAACCAGGTGATGATAGTAATAAACCAAATGAAGATAACAAGCCAAATGTAGATAACAATAAACCAAATGAAGATAACAAGCCGAATGTAGATAACAATAAACCAAATTCAAATAATTCTACCAATGGCTCAAGTAATAATAAAAAAGATGATGTAAGTAGTGATAATAATAAACCAAATGAAAATGATTCAGAAACTGTGGATAAAGATAATTCAAATAATTATGTAGAGGTTAAGCCTAATACTGGAAACTCAAATATAGGTAATTCTGAAGATAAAAAATCACAAACAAAATTACCACAAACAGGTGTTGAAGGTTCTTTAACAATGTTAGGATTATTATCATTATCTATTGGTAGTGCTCTATCTTTCAGAAAAAAGAAGAAATAATTTTAAATAATTAAGATATATTATAAAGAGGTTGTATTAAAAGAATATTTAATACTAGCTAAAAAAGGGAATTCGTATTTGAATTCCCTTTTTGTATATAATGTAATTATAAAGTAGTTAAAATATAGTACAACTAAGCAATTTTTTCTAACTGCATTTTATCAAGTTGTTTAAATTCTTTTTTTAGTAATATTAACGTTATAATAACTGAAAGTGAGTCAGCACAAGCGCCAGCTGCCCAAACACCATCTAATCCAATAAACTTAGGTAAGATTATTGTAAATGGAATTAATAATATTACTTGCCTTAAAAGACTTACAAACATAGATATTTTAGCTTTACCAATTGATTGATAGTAACTTGTGGCAACAATATTTATTCCTACTACAGGCATCATTAATAAATATATTCTAATTCCTTTTATTGCTAATGTAGTTAATTCAGGATCACTATTAAATAAACTGATGATTTGTGTAGGGAAGCATTGAATTGATACAAAACCAATAATACATATTACACAGGCTGCAATAGTAGCGTATTTAAATGCTTCTTTAGCTCTTTCATATTTTTTAGCACCATAATTAAATCCGATAATAGGCTGGCACCCTTGATTTATACCAAATATAGGCATCATAAATATTATATTTAATGAACTTATTACTGTCATAGCACCAATTGCTAAATCACTACCATAAGTTTTTAAGGCATTATTAGCAATAACTTGAACTAAACTAGTAGCTATTTGTGTAGCAAATGGAGCTATTCCAATGGCAAAAGTCATAGTTACTAGGTGTTTTTTTAATTTAAAGTTTTCAATTTTTAACTTTAAGTTTGAATTACCAGCTGTGTAGTAATATAAAATTATAAAGAAAGTAATAGCTTGTGAAATAATAGTTGCTAAAGCAGCACCTTTAACTCCTAGATTAAGTACAAAGATAAATAGATAATCTAGTATAATGTTAGCACCACAGCCAATTACCATGGTTATGGAAGACATTTTAGGATTTCCATCAGCTCTTACTGTACTGTTTAAAGCAAATGAAAGAATATTAAATGTACATCCAAGCAAAATTATACCTATATATTCTTTTGCATAAAATAGTGTATTTTCACTGGCACCAAAAAGATTTAGAATAGGGTTAGCGAAGATAGTTCCAGTTATTGCAATAGCTAGTCCTACTATTATACTTAAAGTAAAAGCATTTCCCAAAAGCTTTTCAGCTGTAGTTCTATTTCCTTTTCCTAAATTAAGGGAGATATTAGCAGTAGTACCAATACCAATAAGCATACCAAAGGCTAGCACTATTGTCATAATTGGCATAGTAATACCTACACCAGTTATTGCTAGTGAACCTATATCAGGTATATTTCCGATGAACATTCTATCAACAATGTTATATAGGGCATTTACTACCATACCAATGATGGCTGGAATAGAATATTGTAATAACAACTTTCCAATAGGTGCATCACCAAGATGTTTTTGATTACTCATAAGTTGTCCTCCTATTTATGTATTATATTGTTTGTAATCTTTTGTAAAAATATTAATTATTCAACATCAATATTAAATTTATTAAACTCTTTTGATAAAAAAGATTCCATTCAATAAAGATACTTGTACATTATAGAGAAAAATATTTGCAAATACAACCTTTTTTTATTATGAGTTACGGGTTATAAATTAAGAATAATAAAAATAGCCTAGCATAGGATATTATAGCTAAGGCTATTTTACATTAAAGGTTATAATTATAAGCGATTAAGCATTCCATGAAGCATACTTGCATGTCTTGCTTCATCTCTTGCAGCATGATCAATAAATGTATAAAGTTCCTCAAGTCCGGCAGCTTTTGCTTTTTGAGCTAATTCAGCTTTTAATTTGTTGGCACCAATTTCACCATTCATCATATTTGTAAGATTAGTTTTAGTACAGTCAGATACTCTACCAGTAAGTTCTGCATATTGAGCTGCATGTTCAGCTTCTTCCCAAGCAATAACTTTAAGTACTTCTGCAATTTCAGGATAACCTGAACGTTGAGCAACTCTAGCCATTGCTAAGTAAAGTCCTACTTCAGCAGTTTCTCCATTAAATTGACCATTAAGGCTATTTTTTAATTCTTCATTATCCTTAGCAACACCAAGTTGGTTTTCAATTACAAAACTTAATTTTTCCATAATATCATTCTCCTTTTATACTTAATAGATAGGTTGTTGAATAAATAAAATTTGCAAAAAATAGTTATTCAACAATCTATTAATAATAAATAGTATTACCAAAATAGTTATTTTTAAATTAGCAAGTTATAGATATTTCCAGAACTGTGGTAAATACATTACAAAATAATTGTTGTGAAAGGTATTGGAGTAATACTGGAGCTATGGATGAAGTAGCTTGCAGTTTTTTTTATTTAGAATTTCTTTAGAAATATTAATCTTTTTTCTTAAGTTTTATCCTTTATTATATAATTATACTAAGAAAAGGAGAGTGAACCAATGGAAGGTAATACTATAATTCAATACTTAGCACAATATGGAACATTATTTATATTCATTTATAATAGAGTTAGTTAATAATGTTTTAATGAAAGAAGGAGTTTTATGAATTCATATAGTATTTTAATAGTTGAAGACGAAATTGATATAGCTAGAGCAATAGAAGCTTACTTAAATAATCAAGGATATAAGACTTTTATGGCAGGTAATGGTATAGAGGGGTTAGAGGTTTTAAGCAACGAAGAAATACATTTAGCTATAGTGGATGTAATGATGCCCAAGATGGATGGTATAACTTTTGTTATGAAGCTTAGAGAAAAATATGATTTTCCAGTAATAATGTTATCAGCAAAATCAGAAGAAGTTGATAAAATAATGGGCCTTAATATAGGAGCAGATGATTATGTTACTAAGCCATTTAGACCATTAGAGCTTTTAGCAAGGGTAAATTCACATTTAAGAAGATACTCAAGATTTTTAAATATGGTAAAGCATGAAGAGGAAAATACCAATGTATTTGAAGTTGGTGGTTTAGAACTTAATACTGATACTAAGGAAGTAATTCTTGATGGTAAAAGTATAAGGATGACACCTAGTGAGTTTAAAATTCTTGAATTACTTATAAGAAATCCAGGTAGGGTTTTTTCAGCTGAGGAAATATATGAAAGAGTATGGAATGAACAGGCTATTAATACAGATACAATAATGGTTCATGTGAGAAATATAAGAGAAAAAATAGAAATTAATCCGAAAAAACCAAAATATTTAAAGGTGGTGTGGGGAGTTGGATATAAACTTGAAAAGCAATGATAAAAAAGAAAATAAGATTTTAACTAGTTTAATAATATTATTAACATTATTTATAGCAGCCATAGGAATGTTTAAAACATATCCTTTTATAAGTAAATTAGCAAAGGATACATCATATAATTATTTAGAAAACTATGATTTTGCTAAGATATTAATAGAATCTAGTTATGCATTAGATTATAAAATTAAAAACCAAAATAGTGAAGAAATAAAAGAACCTAAAGATATATTTATAGATAAAAATAGCATGAACTATTTTTATGACGGTAATGAAGAATCATATAAAGATGAAGTATATTACAGATTTAATGAGGACTTTAATGAATGGATTTCAAATTTAAAATGGAGTTTAGTTAATCTTCAATATTTTGCTTTAGATAGGAAAAGTGGTTTAACTAGTACAAATATCAGTGATAGTATTACCGTTAAAGAGGATAAAACCATAGATTTATCTGCAATGGATATGGATAAATATAGATTTACTGTAGTACTTAATTTTGATGAAAATGGGAATATTTCTTTAAGTGATGTTAAGGGAGTTAATGCGAATACTATATCATCAACTATGTATGATTATAAAGATATTATTGAAGGTGAAGCATCTCAAATTATAAGTCCTATTAGAAATATGACTTATGTATTTGCTATACAAAATGAACTAATGTATTCGGATAATCTTTCATTGAATATAGATAATGCTTTATATTATGGTTATAACAGTTATGGAACATTAATTAGTGCAGGTGTTATAGCTATAATACTATTAATAGCTTTAATATTCCCATATAAGAAGGTTAAAGATTTTAATATTTTAAAAATACCATTTGAAATTTGGTTCATTATTATAAGTTGTGATATAGCATTATGGATTGCAGCAGCTGAAAGTATGATAAGGGTATCGTATTTAAAGGAGTTACCTATAATAAAGAATCAGATAGTATCTGAGGGCATGGTAAGTACATTTAATATAGCTGTATGGTTTGGAATTTTTGCCATAGCTTTCTTTGGAATGACAGTAATAAAATCAATGTTTAAAATTGGATTTAAAGAATATTTTAAGAGCAGAAGTATCATAGGTAGAATATTAGTTTGGATATTTAGATATCTTAAGAAGACTATAAATTATGTAACAGAAATAAATTTAGAGGAAAATAACAATAAGTATATTTTAAAGCTTGTATTAATAAATGCAGCTATATTATTAATTTTATCTTTTATTTGGTTCTTTGGAATTCCATTTATAATCATATATTCGGTAATATTATTTATTTTAATTAGAAAATATGTAAATGATATTAGTGGAAAATATAAGATACTAACAGAAGCTACCAATGAAATAGCAGAAGGAAACCTTGATGTAAAGATGGAAGAAGATTTAGGTGTATTTAATCCATTTAAGGATAATTTAGAAAAAATACAAGGGGGATTTAAGAAAGCAGTACAAGAAGAAGTTAAAAGTCAAAGAATGAAGACTGATTTAATTTCTAATGTTTCGCATGATTTAAAGACTCCTCTTACAGCAATAATAACTTATGTTGATCTTTTAAAAGATGAAAATTTAAGCCAGGAAAAGCGTAAGCAATATATAGAAATAGTGGATAGAAAGTCACAAAGATTACAGAATCTTATTGAAGATTTATTCGAAATGAGTAAAGCAAGTAGTGGAAATATAACATTAAATATCGAGGAGATAGATATTGTTTCACTAATGAAGCAAACACTACTTGAATTAGATGATAAAATTAAAGCTTCATCATTAACATTTAAAAATAATTTTCCAGAAGAAAAGGTAGTGCTTCAATTAGATAGCCAATGTACTTTTAGAATCTTTGAAAATATTATTATAAATGCAACAAAATATGCTATGGCAAATAGTAGGGTATATTTAGATATAATAGAAAGAGAAGATAATGTAGAAGTTATAATGAAAAATATGGCGGCAGAAGAAATAGATTTTAATACTAATGAAATAGTGGAAAGATTTGTTCGTGGTGATGAATCTAGAAATACTGAAGGTTCAGGATTAGGTCTTGCCATTGCAAAAAGCTTTGTAGAATTACAAGGTGGAAGCTTTAAAATTGAAGTTGATGGTGATTTATTTAAGGTAATAATGAATTTTAAAAAGAATTAAGAGATGGATATAGCAAAATGTAAATAAAATATCATTGACTTACAATTGGTTATATTAGATAATTAATATATAGATAAAATCATAATAAAGATAGTGATGAGGAAGAGTATTTAAAGATATTATTTTTAGAGAGCTAAGGTTTGGTGAGACTTAGTAATGATTCTTTTTAGAAGCAGCCTTTGAATTGCTTAACTGAGAACTAAGTTTAGAGCTTAATGTAGGTTGAGACGTTACCTTTACGTTATAAAAGGAGAAATGATTATTATTTCTACTGAGTGAACAATTTATGTTGTTTATGAGGGTGGTACCGCGGAATTACAGCTTCGTCCCTTTTTAAGGGATGAGGCTTTTTTGTATAGAAAAAGAAATAAGTTTTTATGGCTTTAAAAAGTTTAGGTATAAGATAATTTTGGAAGAGGCTTAGCTATTATAGAATAAAATAAACATTTATTTAATTTGGAGGTATAAAATTGGAAGAAATTTTAGAGATATTGGAGAAGAATTTTAGGTATACCGATGAGCAGATTGCAGTTATGGCTGGCAAGACTGTTGAAGAGGTAAGAGAGGCAATACAAGATTATGAAGAAAAAAGTATTATTGCAGGATATACAACACTGATAAATTGGGAAAATACAGGGAAGGAAGTTGTTACAGCATTAATACAGGTGAAGGTTACTCCTCAAAGGGGAGAAGGGTTTGATAAGGTTGCAGAGAGAATATATAGATATGATCAGGTACAAGCGTGCTATCTAATGTCTTCTGGTGGTTTTGATTTAACTGTTATAGTGGAAGGAAAGACCATGAAAGAGGTGGCTACTTTTGTAGCGCAAAAGTTAGCAGTACTTGATAATGTAGATGGAACAGCAACGCATTTCGTATTAAAGAAGTATAAGGACCATGGAACAATATTTAAGGAAAAGAAGAATACTGATAATAGGGAGGCTATATTTATATGATACTAGAAAATATGATTAGGAAAGAAGTAAAGGAGATGCCACCTTCAGGAATAAGAAAGTTTTTTGATATAGTAAATGAAATGGAGGATGTTATTTCATTAGGTGTTGGAGAGCCGGATTTTGTTACACCATGGAATATAAGAGAAGCTGGTATATACTCATTAGAGCAAGGAGATACGCACTACTCTTCTAATGCCGGATTTATTGAGTTAAGAGAAGAAATAGCTAAATATTTAAAAAGAAGATTTGATTTGTCATATAACCCATCAGATGAAATACTTGTTACAGTGGGAGGAAGTGAAGGAATAGATATTGCTTTAAGGGCATTGGTTGGTCCAGGTGATGAAGTTCTTATTCCAGAGCCAAGTTTTGTGGCATATAAGGGTTGTACTACATTTACAGGTGCTAAAGCAAATGTATTAGAGTTAAAAGTAGAAAATGATTTTAAGCTAACAGCTGATGAACTTGAAGAAGCTATTACAGAAAAGACAAAGGTAGTTATCATACCTTTTCCTAACAATCCAACAGGAGCAATAATGACTAGAGAAGAATTGGAGCCTATTGTGGAAGTTTTAAAGAAAAAAGATGTAATAGTTATATCAGATGAAATATATGCAGAACTTACTTATAATAAGGAACATGTATCTATTGCCAGTTTCCCAGAGATAAAAGATAAAACTCTTGTGATTAATGGTTTCTCAAAGGCTTATGCTATGACAGGATGGAGACTGGGATATGCTTGTGGAAACAAGGTATTAATAGATGCAATGAAAAAAATACATCAATATGCAATAATGTGTTCACCAACGACAGCACAATTTGCAGCTATTGAAGCATTGAGAAATGGTGATGAAAGCGTTAGTGAAATGGTAAAGGAATATAATAGAAGAAGAAGAGTGCTTGTAGATGGATTTAGAAAGTTAGGGTTTGAATGTTTTGAGCCTTTAGGTGCATTTTATGTATTTCCATGTATTAAGTCTACAGGGCTTTCATCAGAAGAATTTTGTGAGAAGCTTCTTTTAAAAGAAAAAATACTTGCTGTGCCAGGTAATGCTTTTGGTGATTGTGGAGAAGGATTTATTAGAGCTTGCTACGCATCATCAATGGAAAATATTTATGAAGCACTTAGAAGAATAGAGCGCTTCGTTAAAGAAGGCTTTTAATTAAAAAATGATTGGAGGTGAAAGAAATGTGGATTTTATACGCCTTTGGGTCGGCACTTTTTGCAGGTGCAACATCAATACTTGCCAAAATAGGTATTGAAGATGTGGATTCTCACGTAGCAACAGCATTAAGAACCATTGTAGTTCTTATTTTTTCATGGCTGATGGTATTTATTGTAGGATCTCAAAGCCAACTTGTAGACATAAGTATTAAGAGCTATATATTTTTAATATTATCTGGTATGGCCACAGGAGCATCGTGGCTATGCTATTTTAAAGCACTTCAGCTTGGTGATGTTAATAAGGTGGTACCAATAGATAAATCCAGCACCATTTTAACAATGGTACTAGCGTTTATCTTCTTAAATGAAGATATAACCGTACCAATGGTAATTGGAATGATAGCAATAGGTCTAGGAACATATTTAATGATTCAAAAGAAGGAAGAAGATCAAAAGGAAGTTAAAAATAAGGCATGGCTTATATATGCAGTGCTATCAGCAGTATGTGCTTCACTTACTTCTATATTAGCGAAAATTGGTATTGAAAATGTAGAATCAAATTTAGGAACAGCTATTAGAACTATAGTAGTACTTATGATGGCATGGCTTATTGTATTTTTACAAAAAAAACATGGACAAGTAAAGAAAATAAGTAAAAAAAGCTTACTGTTTATTGGATTGTCAGGAATTGCCACAGGAGCATCTTGGCTTTGCTATTATAAAGCTCTTCATGATGGTTTAGCATCTATTGTTGTACCTATAGATAAGTTGAGTATTTTAGTGACAGTAGCTTTTGCATATATATTTTTAAAGGAAAAACTTTCTAAAAAGTCAGCAGCAGGACTTATTTTAATAACAGTAGGAACATTAAGTTTGTTAATAAAGATATAGAAATAATTAGGATATTATAAATAAGGTATAAATGATAGAATTTATGAAGATTAAAAGAATATATTAAGGAGCAAAACTTTACTATATGCGTTGACGGTTTTAATGGCTTCAAGGAAACTATCGGAGCCACTTTCCCATTTGCTAAAATACAAAGGCGTATAAAGAATCTAACTTTTTTATAGTATGTTTAATTATAAATTTTAAAATTATTTAATTTTTTATCCTATGATATATGATGGGAATCATAGTTGAAGCTATAACATAACAAGTAATTATTTTTTTGCCAAATTCAATATTAAAATTATTTTTAAAAACAGATGGAGAAATAATAATACTAATTCCAATTAAAATCCAAATAAAGTATATAAAAGTTGAAATTTTTATCTTTTTTTTCATTCTTTAAAAACCTCCTTAATTATTATTATCTGACTTATGGACAGGCTAAGCTCATTTCTACCTTAAAGAATTCTACTCTATTTCTTTAAGTAAATAATCAATTCAAAGTTCTACTATTCATTTTTCTTAATTAATTATATAATAAAACATTTAAAAAAAATGCGAAATATTGTCTAAGGGAGTTAATGGTAAAGTCACTATTAATAATTAGTGTGAAAGTTATTGGATTAACTAAAAGAATTTGTTAAAAAAGTATTTGACTTAGAGTTAACTTCAACTGGTATACTAAACTTAAGTTATTTAAATAGATATAGGTATTGGGAAAATACTAAAGTTTATTTAGGTATAAATAAAGATATATTGAAAATATAGGAGGAAGATTATGTTATTTGATTTTATTTATTATAACCCAACAAGAATACATTTTGGGAAGGATTCTTTAAATCAGTTAAAAGGGGAGCTTGAAAGTTATGGAGAAACAATACTTTTAATATATGGAAAGAACTCTATAAAGAAAATAGGTTTATATGATGAAATAGTTAAGATTTTAAATGAGGGAGGAAAAAAGATTATAGAGCTTTCTGGGGTTATGTCAAACCCTACTTATAGTAAAGTTTTAGAAGGTGGAAAGCTTGTTCGTGAGAATAATGTAGATCTTATATTAGCAGTTGGTGGTGGATCTGTAATAGATTGTGCTAAAGCAATTTCAGTTGCAGCTTATTGTGAAGGAGATGCCTTTACAAGATATTGGATTAATTTTGAACCAGTTAATAATAAAATTGTACCAGTAGGATCTGTTTTAACAATGGTTGGTACTGGTTCAGAAATGAATGGTGGCTCAGTTATTACTAATGAAGAATTAAAACTTAAAAATGGTAGAGTATATCCATCAGAAGTATATCCAAAGTTCTCAATCTTAAATCCTGAGTATACTTTTTCAGTTCCACAATATCAAATGGTAAGTGGTATATTTGATATTATGTCACATCTTATGGAGCAATATTTCTCAGGAAATGATAATAATACTACTGATTATGTAATTGAAGGGCTTCTTCGTTCAGTGATAGATAATGCAAGAGTGGCTATTAAAAATCCAAATGATTATGAAGCTAGAAGTAATATTATGTGGAGTGCTACCCTTGCTCTTAATACTATGGCTGGTCTTGCAAAAGAGCAAGATTGGGAAGTGCATATGATTGAACATCAATTAGGTGCTTATACTGATTGTGCACATGGTATGGGATTAGCAGCAATTTCTATTCCATATTATAATTATATTTATACTTATGGTTTAGATAAATTTGTTAGATTTGCTAAGGAAGTATGGCATGTATCACCAGAAGGTAAAACTAAGGATGAGATTGCTAAAGAAGGTCTTGTAGCCTTAGAATCATTTATTAAAGAATGTGGTATGGTTACTTCTCTTAGGGACCTTGGAGCAACAAAAGAAATGTTACCACTTATAGCAAACTCTACAGTGTTAGGTGGAGGATATAAAAAACTTACGGCAGAAGATATTTTAACAATTTTAGAAGCTTGTTATTAATTATAGAGATTAGAAAGAAATTTTTGATGAAAAAAGAATTTATTAATATCATTTAATAATGTTTACATAGGATGATATACTAAAAATAAGTTAAGAGATAGTCTATTTATGGATTGTTACTGGTAAGCAGGCAAAACCTAAATTGATAGTAATATTATGGTTAGCTATAAAACTAACTTTGGTTGCTATTGATTTAGGTTTTTTTAGTGATGAATATATTATTATTGCTATTATTTTAGTACAACATCAATATAGAAAGAAAAAAATATAATTATATTGTTAAAAAGGATAATAAAGGTT
Organism: Clostridium sp. 29_15; assembly: GCF_001916075.1. NCBI lineage: Bacteria > Bacillati > Bacillota > Clostridia > Eubacteriales > Clostridiaceae > Clostridium > Clostridium sp. 29_15. The sequence goes on along the minus strand of NZ_MNRT01000043.1, from coordinate 2,474 downwards.
ATGAAAATATATAAAGTTTTAAATAATAATAATTTAAATGACAAGTTTCTTAAATTAATTAATGATATACCATTAGAATGTATTGAAGTTGCCGAAGAAATAATCCAATATGCTGAATCAAAGCTTGAAACAACATTAAACGAAAATATTTATTTAACACTTACTGATCATATTAGTTTTACTATTAATAGATATAAAAATAATATGGAAATGAAAAATTCAATGTTATGGGATATAAAAAGATTACATAAGCAGGAGTTTAACTAAATGTGCGAAATTCTCTCATCCTCTTTAGGTGGGAGATGTATAGCACTTGACGATAGTCAACAATAGTAGTACAATATAATCAGTAGTAAATAATAGAAATGAGGAATATAAATGGATTTAGATACTAATAATCATTCAGTATTCAAGTTATCATATCATTTAGTATTGGTTATAAAATACCGTAGAAAAGTAATTGATGATGATATATCCAAACGACTAAAAGAAATATTTGAGTATATTTCACCTAAGTATAACGTAACTTTAGAAGAATGGAATCATGATACAGACCATGTTCACTTACTTTTTAGAGGTTCACCAAACACCGAAATATCTAAATTCCTAAATGCTTATAAATCAGCAAGTAGTAGACTTATAAAAAAGGAATATCCACTTATAAAAAAGCAACTATGGAAAGAATATTTTTGGAGTAGAAGTTATTGTTTATTAACTACTGGGGGAGCACCTATTGAAGTAGTAAGAAAGTATATTGAAAGTCAAGGAATGAAATGAGTGAAATAATGTTAAAGACTTATAAATACAGAATATATCCTAATTTAGAACAAAGAGAATATCTTGTTAAAACTTTTGGGTGTACTAGATTTATATATAATCAAATGTTAGCTGATAGAATTAAATCTTACGAAGAAAATAAAGATTTAGATATTAAAGCTATAAAATATCTTAAACCAGCTCAATACAAGAAAGAATATGAGTGGTTAAAAGAAGTTGACAGTTTAGCTTTAGCTAATGCTCAAATGAACTTAGATAAAGCCTACAAAAACTTCTTTAGAGATAAGTCAGTAGGATTTCCTAAATTTAAGTCTAAGAAAACTAATAGATTTAGTTATACAACCAATAATCAAAATGGGACTATATACATTGATAATGGTTATATAAAAATTCCAAAATTAAAATCTAAAATAAAAATAGTTTTGCATAGACAATTCAAAGGATTAATTAAATCTGCAACAATTTCTAAAACGACAAGTAATCAATACTATATTTCTATCTTAGTAGATACTGAAAATATTAAACTGCCAAAGAGTAATAATAAAATAGGTGTTGACCTTGGGTTAAAAGAGTTTGCTATATGCTCCAATGGAGATAGGTTTGATAATCCGAAAAGTCTTAGAAAATCTGAAAAGAAATTAGCTAAATTACAAAAAGGGTTGAGTAGAAAAGTTAAAGGGAGTAATAACAGATATAAAGCAAGATTAAAAGTGGCGAAGCTTCATCAAAGAATAGCTAATCAAAGAAAAGATTTTTTGCATAAATTATCAACTAAAATTATTAGCGAAAACCAAACAATAGTTTTAGAAGATTTGAGAGTAAAAAACATGATGCAAAATCATAAATTAGCTAAGGCGATTAGTGAAGTAAGCTGGTCAGAATTTAGGACAATGTTAGAATATAAAGCTAATTGGTATGGTAAAGAGATAATAATAGCTCCATCTAATTACGCAAGTTCTCAACTATGTTCTAAGTGTGGCTATAAAAATAAAGAAGTAAAGAATTTAGCATTAAGAAATTGGACTTGTCCGAGTTGTGGTGCTAACCACGATAGAGATATAAATGCTAGTATAAATCTACTGAAATTAGCAATGTAATTTTGGTATTATATTGAGGTAGGAACTACCTTGTTAGCTTGGGTAAACTTGTACTGTTGGGTATATTGACCAAGAAGCTCCCACTTCTATAAGTGGCGAGTAGTTCACGAGAACACGTAAAAGCTATGAAAGAAGCTATTGCTGATGGTGTAAATCTTATAGGATATACTTCATGGGGATGCATAGATTTAGTATCAGCATCAACAGGGGAAATGAGCAAAAGATATGGATTCATTTATGTAGATAAAGATAATGAAGGTAATGGAACATTGGAAAGAAGAAAGAAAAAAAGCTTTTACTGGTATAAAAAAGTAATTGAATCTAATGGAGAAAAACTTGAATAATAATGAATGATGAACTAATGAGTGTTATGTAATATATGAATAAATAAGTTTTTCTTGTATTAGTATTATAGATATGTTATATTAAATGAGCAGTTGGTACGTAAAGTGCTGATAAATGATAGAGACTGGTTTGTCCTCGCCGGGTTACCAGTCTCTATTTTTTTAAAGTACAGGAAAGTATAAAATTTTCGATGGCTGAAAGTTAGATGTTATCTAGCTTTCAGCCTTTAAATATGTTAAATTTATTAATTATAAA
>NZ_MNRT01000012.1:0-6830 GCF_001916075.1 Clostridium sp. 29_15 | reverse complement strand
GACTTTTCCTAGTTCTTCTTCTTTAGTTATAACTTCGATAACTTTACTTTCGTCACCTTCTGTAACCCTAATATATTCTTTAAAGGCTTTAGATAGTAAATTTCTTAAAGCTGAATCTTCATTTTCATCTTTTAAGTTAAGTTCATCATCAATTTTTTCAACTATAACTTCCTTAAACTTCTTATCATCTATTAAGTCAATTATAGCTGCTCTCTCAACGCCTTCTACCAATACTCTTGTAACGCCTTTTGGCAACTTTAAAATCTGCTTTATCTTACAGATAGTCCCTATTGAATAAATTTCGTTTCTCTTTGGATCCTCAATTTCTGGATCTATTTGAGACACTAAAAATATCTTGCTATCTTTTAACATTGATTCTTCTAATGCTGAAATCGACTTTTCCCTACCGACATCAAAATGTATAATCATATTGGGAAAAATAGTAATTCCTCTTAGAGGAATAGCTGGTAAATTAATTGAATCCTTATTCATTTTCCCCCTCCATTCAATCCTTTTACAAATTATTTTATCTAACCTACTTAGTATACACATAAAAGAACATTTTTTCAACTTTACTTAGGATTCATTTGGTAATTTAAACTATTTTACTGGTATCTTTCTGCTGATAATACGTCTACTGATTCAATTGTATCTTTTAAAGGTATTATAGAATTTTCTATAACCTCATTTATACTAATTACAGGAATAACTTTTATTTTTTTGTCCTTTAATAAACCTTCACTATAGTTATCAATTGGAATTAATACTTTTTCTGCTCCAGCTTTTGATGCTGCCATAATCTTAGCTACAATTCCTCCTACAGGCTTTACAGCTCCTAAAATACTTATTTCCCCAGTCATAGCTACCTTATTATTTACAGGTCTTTTAGTAATTGCACTATATATAGCTACAGCTATAGTTATTCCTGCTGATGGACCATCTACAGGCACTCCCCCTGGTATGCTTATGTGAATATCATATTCATCACAATTTAAGTTATATAAATTATTTAATACAGTAATTACATTTTCTATTGACGAATATGCAGTGCTCTTACGAATCATTTTTCTATTGTTACTAGATATTTCTTCCTCTTCAATAATTCCTGAAATTTTTAAGCTCCCTTTTTTATTTTTATTTAAATTAGCTACTACTTCTACCTCTATTAAAATACCTATATTACTTCCATGCACTGCCAAACCGTTAGCTATACCTATTTCTGCCTTACTTCTAACTTTTTTTTCAACTATTTCATGATATTCTCCATTTTCAATAACCCATAATATATCCTCTTCACTTATATAATCACGCTTTTCATTTATAGCCACACCAGAGCAAAGTTGCACTAGATTTATTACTTCTCTACCATTGCTACAATGCCTACTAATAATATCTAGCCCTCTATTAGATATGTTTAAGTTTACCTTATTTATTGCATTTGATGCTATAGTTCTAATTTCAGGGCACTCTAAAGGTTTAAAAAATACCTCAACGCATCTGGATCTAATGGCTGGTGATATTTCCTCAGGTCCTCTTGTGGTAGCACCTATAAGCCTAAAATCAGCCGGAAGCCCTCTCTCAAATATTTCCTTTATATACGTAGGCATATTAGTATCTTCTGAACTATAGTATGAACTATCTAAAAATACTTTTCTATCTTCCAAAACTTTTAATAGCTTATTTAATTCTATTGGATGAAGTTCACCAATTTCATCAATAAAAAGTATTCCTCCATGAGCTTTAGTTACTGCTCCAGGTTTAGGTTGAGGAATGCCTGCAACCCCTAAAGATCCTGCTCCTTGGTAAATAGGATCATGCACTGATCCTATAAGTGGATCTGCTATTCCTCTTTCATCAAATCTTAATGTTGTAGCATCTATTTCTACGAATTTTGCTTCCTTCTTAAAAGGTGAATTTTCCATACTTTTAGCATATTCTAATACTAGACGTGCTGCTGCAGTTTTCCCTATACCAGGAGGACCATATATAATTACATGCTGTGGATTTGGCCCACAAATAGCAGCTTTTAGTGCCTTTACTCCTTCTTTCTGACCTATAATTTCATCAAAGGATGAAGGCCTACTCTTTTCAGTTAATGGCTCTGTCAATCTTACACTTCTTAACTTAAGTAACTTTTCCATTTCTTTTCTGTTTTCTTTATCAATAATATTTACTTTACTATAATTATTCTTATTACTATTAAAAAGATAAATTATAAATAAAATCATCATTACTATTTGTAAAAAAATCAAAAATTCACTCATATTTAATAATACCCTCCATTTGCATTTAATTATTAGTATTATTAACTTAAAAATATTCATCTATTCTTAGATTAAAATAATAAAAATATAAAAAAAGATATTACAAAATAAATAATTATTTTGTAATATCCTTGAAAAATTAAGCTGTTTCAACACCTTTTTTCTTTTTTGCTTTTTTAACTTTTATAGCTGGTCTTGTTTCATTCTCTGCTAATCTAAGTAATTCTGGTTGCTTTTTTTCTTTGATTACTTCTTCAGTAATGATAACCTTATATACATTTTCATCTGAAGGTGCTTCAAACATTACATCAACCAATATATCTTCTAGAATAGCTCTTAATCCCCTAGCGCCAGTCTTTCTCTTAATAGCTTCATCAGCAACAGCCTTTAAAGCTTCTTCAGTAAACTCTAACTCAACATTATCAATTTCAAAAAGTTTAGAATATTGCTTTATTAAAGCATTCTTTGGCTTACTTAAAATATTTATTAATGCACTTTGATCTAAAGATTCAAGTGAAACTACCATTGGTACTCTTCCAACAAATTCTGGAATAAGTCCAAATTTTAATAAATCTTCTGGTAATAAATCTTTTAATAAAGCTCCAACATCTTTAGTTTCTTTAGAGTCTATATCTGCACCAAATCCCATTGAACTCTTTCTTGTTCTCTTTTCAATTATCTTATCTATACCATCAAAAGCTCCACCACAAATAAATAATATATTAGAAGTATTTATTTGAATAAACTCTTGATGTGGATGTTTTCTTCCACCTTGAGGAGGCACTGATGCAACTGTTCCTTCTAATATTTTAAGTAAGGCTTGTTGAACACCTTCTCCTGAAACATCTCTTGTAATTGAAGGATTTTCAGATTTTCTTGCAACCTTATCTATTTCATCAATGTAAATTATACCCTTTTCAGCTTTTTCAACATCATAATCAGCATTTTGTATAAGTTTTAAAAGAATATTTTCAACATCTTCTCCAACATATCCTGCTTCTGTTAATGTTGTAGCATCAGCTATAGCAAATGGTACATTTAAGAATTTAGCTAATGTTTGTGCTAAAAGTGTTTTACCCGAACCTGTAGGTCCTAATAGTAAAATATTACTCTTTTGTATTTCTACATCATCATCAATCACATTGCTTTTTATTCTCTTATAATGATTGTAAACCGCAACTGATAATGATTTTTTAGCTCTATCTTGACCAATAACGTATTGATCTAAATAATTTCTTATTTCAGATGGTTTTGGTAATGAAGTTGTATCTAACTCTACACTTTCCTCAAACTCATCTTGAATTATATCTGAACATAGGTCTATACACTCGTCACAGATATACACTCCCGGCCCTGCAATTAATCTTTTTACCTGGTCTTGACTTTTTCCACAAAAAGAACACTTTAATTGCTTTTTATCTTCATATTTAGCCATAACCTCACCTCACTTCAGCTTTTTCAATCTATAATAATTTTCTATTTACCATGTCTTACTATTACTTCATCAACTATACCGTACTCTTTAGCTTCGTCAGCTTCCATAAAGTAATCTCTTTCAACATCTCTCTTTAATTTTTCAAGATCTTGATTGGTATTTTCACTTAATATTAAATTAAGCTTTTCTTTAATTTTTAATATTCTCTTAGCATGAATATCAATATCTGTAGCCTGACCTTTAAATCCTCCTAAAGGTTGATGTATCATTATTTCTGCATTTGGAAGTGCAAATCTTTTACCTTTTGCACCACATGAAAGTAAAAATGCTCCCATTGATGCAGCCATTCCAATGCAAATAGTGCTTACATCTGGCTTAACATATTGCATTGTATCATAAATAGCCATGCCTGCAGTAATTGAACCACCTGGACTATTTATGTATAAATATATATCCTTATCTGGATCTTCGCTTTCTAAAAATAATAATTGAGCAACGACTAAGTTAGCAGTATCATCATTGACTTCACCGCTAAGCATTATAATTCTATCTTTTAACAGTCTTGAGAAAATATCATATGATCTTTCTCCTCTTCCTGTTTGCTCCACAACCATTGGAACTAAACTCATTTTGCTCCCTCCTTTTCTCTTTTAACCCTTCTCTTAATAATATATCCAAAATGATAAAAGTAATGATAATTAAATTATATATAATTTACATTAATTTGTTAATGATATATTTTAAGAATTGCCAAAATTTCTTCTGGCAATTCTTTATTTCTATCTAAATATTAGTTATTTTCTTTTAAGAAGTTTATAACTTTTGAAGTCATTACATCAGCTACTAATGCTTCTCTTTGGTTTTGTAATAATAACTCAACCATTTTTTCATCGTTAGCTCCGTAAAGTTTTGAAACTTCTGATGCTTTTTCTTTTAATTCTTCATCAAGAACTTCCATTTTTTCAGCTTTTTGAAGAGCTTCTAAAACTAATTCAGTTTTAACTTTAGTTTCAGCATTTTCTTTCATGTATTCTCTCATTTTTTCTGCATCTGTTCCTGTGAATTGGAAGTATTGTTCTAAAGTTAACCCTTGATATTGTAATCTTTGAGCTAAGTTTTGAACCATTCTATCGATTTCTTGTTCAACCATAACAGCTGGTATATCCATCTTAGCATTTTCAACTACAGAGCGTAATATAGCTTCTTCATACTCTCTTTCAGCGGTTCCTTCAGATCTTCCTCTGCGGTAAGACCTGCCAGCATGGCGTAATCCTCTCCCATTTCATCATCAACCAGGTCGATGATATTGGAAGATGTGATAACACCTAAAAGGCGGTTGTCATTATCCAGCACGGGAATGGAATCCTCGGAATACGCTTTCAGTTCTTCGATACAGTCGTCAATATCCTCTTCGGCATATACATATGGGTAAGAGGTTGCCACCAGATCTTCCAGAGATTTATCCTGTCTTGCAATGATCAGGTCTTTCAGATCAATGGCTCCGTAAAATTTCTGTGACTCGGTTACCACAAAGATTGTGGAAATATTATCGTTCTTAGCAGCCTGCTCTACAAGGCTGTTCATAGCCTGCTTCACAGTCAGGTTCTCACGAATGATAATGCAGTTAGTCGTCATACGGCTACCGATTTCATCCTCATCAAAGGAAGCGATCATCTCAATATCATGGCGGACATCATCATCCATTAATTCGAACAGCAATTTCTTTTTGGCTTTATCAATCTTATGAAGAACCTCTACAAGGGCATCAGTCTCCATGCGTGAAAGAATGGCTGCACCTTTTTTTACATCCATCTCTTTCACATATTCTGCTGCATTATCTGAGTCCGTATACTCAAAAATATCGGACAGCATATCCAGTTCCAGAATACGGTACAGTTTGCAGCGTTCCTGAACAGTCAGCCTCGGCATTGCATCTGCAATGTCATTGGCATGAAAATCTCCCAGCTTATCGCTCATAGCTGCCGGAGAGGTATTACTTCTTACTACAGCCAGAATGTCCTGGGTGTAGTCCTGCACTCTTTTCTCCATCCTACTTTCTCCAATCTGACAATAAGACAGTTCACCATTTCCAGGTGTTTATCTTATGTATTTTTGACAGACTTATACAAAGTCCATTTTTACGGACAGTAAAATCCGTATTTAAACAGAATATAAGCGTATAGCTTTTAAAAAGGTTTTCTGCAAGATGTACGTCACAATTTGTGGGAGATTTCACCAGAATGAAGGCACCATAGTAGGCTACGGCAACCGAATTCGGGTAAAATATACTGCAAAATGGAGCGCAGATTGCGGAAATGCTTTTTCAAACAGGTTCTAGGGAATATTGGATTCTTCTGAAGAACTCATAGGATAGAAAAAAGAAATGAAACAGTGTTCTTAAGCGCAATGCGCCTTTTACATGAAAAGAAGAACAGAATGTGCGCGATGCTCATCTGTCATTTCGTTTTTCCATCCTATGCAACTACTTCGCCCTGCCTTTGTTCTTAGATTTTGTGGGAATATATTTTATTCCCACAGGTCATTCTAACTGCTTTTATAAAAAAAATCAATTCCTAATTTACTATTTATTTGATTTTTCACTGGCTTTTTTCCTTTTTCTTTCCGTTTCTTTACAATACTGGAAAAACCTGTGTGGTTTTATGTGGATTCAAGGAACAGCAAGTGAAGATATTAACAGATTTTAATCGTACTATTATAGTTTTTATATGACAGTTACGCCCCTTAAGTCCTTTTTCTTGTATTGTTTTTTTTATAACAATAGTAACTTCTTTGCTGTATTTCACCGTTTTTACTTCAAGAAATATAATACTTATAACAGCTGGCGCAATGGTCTGATTATAATCCGCAGCACTCCATAGAAAAGTTTTTTCTGCCAGTTCAGCACTTTCGTTTCATACTGTACCCCTTCTGTCTCCTGTCCGTTTGACAGAACTTCTTTACTTTTTTCTATGTAAGTACCTTCCGTGGACTGAATCTGCTGATTCAGTTCTTTGCTGTCGATAACAAGCATTAATTCCGTATCCAGATAAGTACTTCTCATGTCCAGGTTATAGGATCCGACGACAGAGAGTCGGTCGTCAAGCAGGACTGCTTTGGTGTGAACTGGAACC
>NZ_MNRT01000042.1:0-112890 GCF_001916075.1 Clostridium sp. 29_15 | reverse complement strand
GGGTTTTTCAACAAACTGTAAATAATAACAAGCTCCGTAGTGGAGCTTGTTATTATTTTCTTAAATCACTAAGTATTTTAGTTTTATTTTTTGTTTTGTCATCTACAGATTTAACAATCTTTGCAGGGCTTCCAGCAACGACAACTCCAGAAGGTACATCACTTATAACCACAGAACCAGCAGCTACTACAGAGCCATTACCAATTTTAACACCTTCTAATATTACTGAATTAGCACCTATCATTACATCATCACCAATTTCACAAGGAGATTTGCTTGGTGGTTCTAATACACCAGCTACGACGGCACCAGCACCTAAGTGAACTCTTTTACCAATCTTTCCTCTAGCTCCAATAACAGCATTCATATCAACCATAGAGCCTTCACCGATTTCTGCACCTATATTAATAACGGCACCCATCATTATGACAGCATTTTTACCAATAACAACTTTATCTCTAATAATTGCACCAGGTTCAATTCTTGCATCGATAGCCAGCAAATCAAGCATAGGAATAGCTGAATTTCTTCTATCATTTTCTACTCTGAAATTTTTAATTCGATCTTTGTTATTCAATATAAGTTCAGATATTTTTTCAGATTCACCATATAGTACATAAAAATTATTAGAACTATATACTTCGATATTTTCAAAATTTACATCATCTAAATTACCATTAATATAAACCTTCACAGGAGTAGATTTCTTAGATTCTTTTATAAATCTTGCAATTTCATATGGATCAGTTAAATTATAATTCATATTATCATCCTTTCTTCTTGTGAATTTGAATTAAATAGATATTATTAATTATAATAGACAAAAAAGGTAATTTAAAGAGTAAATAGAAAAAATATGAAAAAACTTTACGAATCATTGTATGTTAATGTACAATGATTTAAAGGAGATGATTTAATGAAATTAAAGAAAGGATTAGTACAAATTTATACTGGTGACGGAAAAGGAAAGACAACAGCAGCAATAGGGCAAGGGATAAGAAGTGCAGGATATGGATTAAATGTTGTAATGGTCCAATTTTTAAAGGGAGGATATACAGGAGAACTTTCAACAATAGATAAAATTGATAATTTTAATATTTTTAGATTTGAAAAAGAAAGGGATTTCGTATGGAATTTATCAAAAGCTGAAATTGAGGAATTAAAAAAAGAAATTAGAACAGGATATGAATTTATTAAGAAAATAGTTGATGAAGGTTCTTGTGATGTTCTTATTATAGATGAGATAATGGGAGCTCATTATAATAAATTTATAAGTACTGATGAGATAATATATTTAATTAAGAATAAAAAGGAATCAATGGAAATTGTTTTAACAGGGAGAAATGTTCCAATGGAAGTTATTGATTTAGCAGATTTAGTGACTGAAATGAAGATGATTAAACATCCTTTTGAAAAAGGAATAGGTGCCAGAGAAGGTATAGAGTATTAAAAGATGGTATAAACATTGGGGGAGAATTTAATGAATTTAAACTTAAAAAATGTTCAAATTTCTGGGATAAGGAAATTTTATAATGAGGTAAAGAAAATAGATGGTGCTATATCGTTAACTTTAGGGCAACCGGATTTTCCAGTACCAAAGGTAGTAAAAGAGGCATTAATAAATGCTGTAAATGAAGATAAGACAGTGTATACAGAAAATGCTGGAATATTACCACTAAGAAAAGAAATAAGCCAATATTTAATGAAGAGAGGTATTGATTATTCAGCAGATGAGATATGTATTACTGTAGGAGGTAGTGAAGCTATTTTTACTATTTTGACAGCACTTATAAATGAAGGCGATAATGTGCTTATTCCAACTCCAGCATATCCGGCATATGAAAACATTGTTAATATATTAGGTGGAAATGTTGTAAGTTATGGTTTGAATGATGATTTTTCAATTAATATTGAAAATTTAAAAGCGCTTATTAAAGAAAATCAAATAAAGGTTCTAGTCTTATCACTTCCTTCTAATCCTTTAGGAACAATATTAACAAAAGAGGAAAAAGATGAACTTATTAAAATTATTGCTAATAATAATATTTTTGTTGTTACTGATGAAATATATGAATCACTTATATATGAAGAATACTATAGTGTTGCTGAAGAAAAGGAAATATTAGATAAGGTGATATATATAAGTGGATTTTCTAAGATGTTTTCTATGACAGGGCTAAGAGTTGGATATTTTGCAGCTCAAAAGCAATTGATGGATGAAATAATGAAGGTACATCAATATAATGTATCTTGTGCAACATCTATATGTCAATGGGCCGCCTTAGAAGGTCTTAGAAATGGGTTAGATGATGTAGAGAATATGAGAAATGTCCTTAGAGAAAGAAAGGATTATGTAATTTCTGAACTCAGAAATATGGGACTTGAAGTAAATGAGCCTAAAGGTGCATTTTATGTATTCCCGTCTATTAAAAAATTTAATATGTCTTCAGAAGAGTTTTGTTTAAAGCTATTAAATGAAGAAAAGATTGCTTGTGTGCCAGGGAGTTCTTTTGGAATAGGTGGCGAAGGATATATTAGAATATCATATTGTTATTCAATGGAAGAGCTAAAAAAAGCTCTTTTGGGATTAAAAAAGTTCATTAACAAAATATGATAATAAGCGCTGCACAAATTCATTTGCAGCGCTTATTAATTAATTACCAGCAGGATTAAAATTATCGCTTGATACACCTTGTCTCTTTACTGATTTATGCTTTCTATTTGGATTGTGGTTTAAACCTTCTTCAGTTATTGGAGTCTGATAATTACATTTTTCCATACGGGCCTTTTTGTTATCAGGTTGGCTATCTTTTGTCATAATAAAACCTCCTATAAGTCTAATCAATTCCTTCAGAAAATAGTATAACCAATAAAGATACATTAATACTAAACTAGGTATTTATAAATTAAACATATACAATAAGAATATTAAATTAAAATTGTGTATTTTTAATAATATCTATAAGCCTAATACATCATCCATGTTATATAAGCCTGCTTTAGTTACATTAGCCATAAATGAACAAGCTTTTAAAGCACCGACGGCAAATACTTCTCTGGAAATTGCTTTGTGACTTAGTTCTATTACTTCACCAGATCCAGCAAAGATGATTTCATGGTCTCCAACAATTGAACCCCCTCTAACAGCGTGTATTCCTATTTCTGCTTTTTCACGTTTCTTTTCTCCATTTCTTCCATGAACATAGTAGGTATCATCAGAAATAGATTCCTTGATGGTGTCAGCCAGTAGTAGAGCAGTTCCACTTGGTGAGTCCACTTTTTGGTTATGGTGTTTTTCAATTATTTCTATATCATAATTTTGATATAGTAGAGGTGAAATTTTCCTTAGTAAAGAATTTATTAAATTAATACCTAATGACATATTGGCAGATTTAAAAATTGGAAGAGTTTTACTAGAATCTTCAATTAACTTTAAATCTTCATCAGTGTAACCAGTGGAACATAATACTAAAGGCTTTTTTGTACTAGTTGTTAAAGCTAGTAAGTCTTTTAAAGCATCAGCTCTAGAAAAATCAAGAAGAACATCGTAATGAATATTTACGTCTTCAGTATTTTTAAAAATTTTAAACTCAGATTCTTTAGGAAATTTATCAATTCCAGCAACTATTTTTAAAGATGGAAATTCGCTTATAACATTTTGTATTACATTTCCCATTTTTCCGGAACATCCACTTAATAAAATTTTAACCATTTAAAAACTCCATTCTATATTAAGCCGTAATTTTTTAAAGTACTGCATAATATTGTTTTATTTTTTTCGTCCATTTCATAAAGAGGCAATCTTAATTCTCCAACTTCTTTTCCCATCAAGTTAAGAGCAGTTTTTACTGGTATAGGATTTGTCTCCATAAATAAATCATTTGTTAGTTTGAGATATTTTAACTGCAAAGCTAAAGATTTGTTAATATCACCAGTTAAATATGACATTACCATTTCATGAACAGCTTTAGGAACTATATTTGCTAGTACAGATATAACTCCAATACCACCTAGTGCTAGAATTGCAGTAACTTGATCATCATTACCAGAATAAATATCTAATTTATCACCACATAAAGCTTTTATCTTTGCAATTTGGCTTATATTGCCACTGGCTTCTTTTACAGCTGTCATATTGGAAAGTTCAGATAATTCTAGTAAAGCTTCAGGTGTGATATTCATATTCGTTCTTGAAGGAACATTATAAAGGATTATTGGTGTGTTTACAGCATTGTTAATAGCTTCAAAGTGTTTAAATAATCCTTTTTTATTTGTTTTATTATAATAAGGAGTTATAACAAGAAGTCCATCTACACCAACAGATTCTGCAAACTTACTCATTTCAATTGAAGCAGCTGTATTATTTGAACCAGTTCCTGCAATTACAGGTATTCGTCTATTTACAGTATTTATAACAAATTGGATAGCATCTTTTCTTTCAGATTCACTCATTGTTGTAGCTTCACCGGTAGTACCACAAACTATTATTGCATCAGTACCTTCAGCAATCTGCCATTCAATTAGTTCTTTAAACTTAGGAAAGTCTATTCCATTTTCATTGAAAGGTGTTATTATAGCAACACCAGAACCTTTAAAAACTGTCATATTAACCTCCGTATAAAATAATTATTTAATTATTTCTTCTGCAATTTGTATTGCATTAAGAGCAGCACCTTTTCTTATGTTATCCCCTACAACCCATATATTTAATCCGTTATCAATGCTGAAATCTCGTCTTATTCTTCCAACATAAATTTCATCTTTTCCTGAAACTTGAAGTTGTGTAGGGTATTTAAGTTCTTTAGTATCATCATATACCACTATGCCTTTAGTTGATTCTAAAAGTTTAACTACATCGTCAAGTTCATATGGTTTTTCTAATTCTATATTTATGCTTTCGGCATGACAGTTTAGTACTGGAACTCTTACGGCAGTAGCTGTAATCCTTATGGAATCATCATGAAGAATCTTTTTAGTTTCGTTAATCATCTTTATTTCTTCTTTTGTATATCCATTATCTAAAAATACATCAATATGAGGAAGACAATTTTCTGCAATAGGGTAAGGGAATTTTTTAGGTTCTACTCCTTTTAATCCATCTTTTAAATCAGCAATACCTTGCATACCTGCACCAGATACCGCTTGATAAGTTGAATAAACGACTCTTTTAATACCGTAGGCATCTTTTAATGCTTTTAAAGGTAGCATAGCTTGAATAGTAGAACAATTTGGATTGGCAATTATACCATTGTTCCATTTAATGTCTTCCGGATTTACTTCAGGAACTACTAAAGGAACATCTTTAGCCATTCTCCATGCACTGGAATTATCAATTACTGTTGCACCATACCTTACAAAGATTGGTGCAAATTTTAAACTTGCATCTCTGCCAGCTGAAAATAATGCCAAATCTATTTTTTTATCTTTTATATTTTCTTCAGAAGTTTCATTTACTATATATTCTTTATCTCTGAACTTTAGATATTTTCCAGCTGAACGTTTTGAAGCAAAAAGATATAACTCATTTATTGGAAAATTTCTTTGTTCAAGAATTTCTAAAAATTTTCTTCCAACATTACCTGTTGCACCAACAACTGCTACATTATACATGTAAATTCCCCCTTAAATTTAAACGCTTATTAGCGTATTAATAATAAAAAATTAGAAGCTTTGAGCAAAATCACTCAAAGCTTCTAATTTTTTTATATTTTATATAAATATTTATTAGATTTCTTTAAATGATAGCTCTCCACAAAAATGTGACAGGAATACATATATTATATGAACCCCCAGTAAATAGCTGTAAAGCATAGG
Organism: Clostridium sp. 29_15; assembly: GCF_001916075.1. NCBI lineage: Bacteria > Bacillati > Bacillota > Clostridia > Eubacteriales > Clostridiaceae > Clostridium > Clostridium sp. 29_15. Next base: position 107,076 of record NZ_MNRT01000042.1, on the reverse strand, counting down.
CTATTTACTTCGGCGATAAATCCTTTCCCATTAAATCATTGTGCTTAGCTCTTTAATAGTACTGATAAGTATCGCGCCTCTATCTTGCAATTATTTATTAGATTAGTTTGATTATATATGTTATTTATAAACAATGCAAGATTAAAATTGAAATAAATATATATAATACAATATATGTATAAAAATGTAATTTAATCTTTGAATATTTTATATTTTTATGGAGAAAATACATATATTACTTTGTAGGGGGAATAGTTATGAGCAAGACACCGCTAAAAAAAATTATAAAATCTAAAATTAAAACTAATAAAGAGCTTACAGCACAAGAACTTTTAAGAGAAAAAATCAAATATGAAATTGCTGACGAATTAGGATTAAAAGAAAAAGTTGATCAATATGGATGGGGAGGACTCACAGCTGAAGAAACAGGAAGAATAGGAGGTATTATGACCCGTAGAAAAAAAGAACTAAAAATTCCAACTAATGATGAGATACTAGGAAGAAAATAATGGATTGACTAATTAGTGGAATACATATATTATAATTCTTAGAAATTATAGATTAATGTAGAAGAAATATTTCTTCTACATTAATTTTTAAGTAGCTGTAAAATTTATAGCAAGGGGGAATAGTATGGCTTATGGAGAATTTGCTAAAATTTATGATGATTTAATCAATGAAGATATTAATTATGACAATATGATTAGCAGAATAATTGAAATATGCAATGAATATAATATTGAATACAAAGATTATCTTGATGTTGCTTGTGGTACTGGAAATGTTACTGTAAGACTAGCAAAGTATTTTAAAGATGTATATGCCGTAGATTTATCTGAAGATATGCTGAGAGAAGCTTTTAATAAATTTAAGGAAAATAGAATTAAAGGTAGGATAATTTGTCAAGATATGACTGAAATGCAGCTAAATAGGAAGTTCGATTTAATTACATCAGTTTTAGATTCTACAAATTATATTACTGACGAAGATGATTTGAAAAAATATTTCAGTTCTGTTAAAGAGCATTTAAAAGATGACGGGATTTTTATTTTTGATGTTAATTCATATTATAAGTTATCAGAAATATTAGGTAACAATATTTATACATATAGTGAAGAAGATGTTTTCTACATATGGGAAAATGTTTTTGAAGATGATATGGTTTCAATGTTTCTTACCTTCTTTGTAAAGCAAGGAGAACTTTATGAAAGATTTGAAGAGGAGCATTTTGAAAGAGCATATAGGGAAGAAGAGCTTGAAAGTGCTCTATCAAATTGTGGATTAGAGATAATAAATAAGTTTGATGGATATAGTAATAATAAGGTTCAAGCAAGTAGTGAAAGAATAGTATATGTAGTTAAAAAAATATAACTATATTAAATTTAGGAGGAAGTATAGATGGAAGATAAGATTATTAATGCGGTAGCTATGGATGGAACTGTTAGAATAATAGCAGGAACAACTACAAATTTAGTAGAAAAAGTAAGAGAAATTCATGAATGTACACCAGTAGCAGCTGCAGCACTTGGAAGAATGATTACTGCAGGAGCATTATTAGGTACTACTTTAAAATCTGATAAAGAAATTATGACATTAAGAATTAATGGTGGTGGAGAAGCAGAAGGAATTACTGTAACAGCTCATGAAAATGCTGTTGTTAAAGGATTTATTGGAAATCCTTATGGAGATAGACCATTAAACGAAAAAGGTAAGCTCGATGTAGGTGGATATGTAGGCAAAAATGGTAACCTTATAATCATAAAAGATTTAGGAATGAAAGATCCATATGTAGGCCAAGTTCCAATATTCTCAGGAGAAATTGCAGAAGATTTAGCATATTATTATACTGTATCAGAACAAACTCCATCAGCAGTATCTTTAGGTGTATTAGTAGATACTGATTATTCAATAAAGGTTGCAGGTGGATTAATAATTCAAATGCTACCAGGTGCTGAAGAACATATTGCAGATATAGTAACATTTAGATTGGAAGAAATTCCTACTTTAACTGAAATGTTAAGTGAAGGAAAGACTATAGAAGATATCTTAAACTATTTATTTGATGATATGGGATTAAAGATATTAAAAGAAACTAAGCCTGAATTTAAATGTAATTGTTCAAGAGAAAGAGTGGAAAAAGCATTAATATCAATTGGTGAAAAAGATTTAAAAGAGATATATGAAGAAGGTAAGGATGAAGAAATCAAATGCCACTTCTGTAATACTAAATATGTATTTACTAAGGAACAAATTGGAGAGTTATTAACTAAGATTAAATAATGAAAAAGGCTGCTATATTGTAGCCTTTTTCATTATTTTTTAAGAAAGATGTTTTAAGTATTTTATGCAACAAATGTTAGGGATATACGTACTATATTATAGATTATAAAACAAAGAGACTTCCTCTATCAGTAAGCTTTCCGCTTTTTAAGTAAATAGGTGTGATATTGTGATTATTAAGAAAATTTAACACTTCTTTGCCATAAGAATAATGATTTAAGTCTCCAAATAGTGCTAATTTATCGTGAGAAATCATTCCTCCAACACCACCTATAAATCCATATTCAAAACCTTCTAAGATAATATCTCCATAAGGCAATAAAAGAACATGAAAATCATCATTTGAAAGAGTCTTATATATTCCAGGATCATTAGTAATTAAAACTTTTTCTCGCAAGGGAAGAATGGAACACTTTGTATAGCCTTGCTTTACATTAATAATTTTTTTGTGAGTAATATATTTTTTAAAAGCATCATCAGAATACTTTAGGTTATGTATGAAATACTCCTTGCTATTTAGTGCGTTTATAGATATATTTTCAGGGTATTTATGGCCAAGGGTGCTAGAACTTTCAATATATTTTATATTATTTTCTTCCAGTTGTTTTTTAAACTCATCAGGCATATGCTTATTTATTAAGATTAATCTATTTTCTTTATGAAGAATATTTATTTGTATATCTACATGGCCATCAATTGCATTATACAAAGCTTTAGATTGAGGAATTTTAATTATTTTAAGCCCTAGCTTGTTTAAATTATTACATTCTTCATCTGTAGTTTTATAATCAACAAAACAAATCATTAAATTAACTCCTTTTATTTATAATATATATAAAATAAACAAAATTTATCTAAAAATCAATAAATTTAAACAGTTACTATTTATAAATGTTGAATATAGAAAACTTTTTAATACATACTATTATTAAGGAAGGAGTGAAATCCATGCTGGTAATGAAGTTAGTACACAATAATGACTTAGATTTTGTAAAAGAGTTACAAGAGTTACGACAGTTATTAAAAAAGAAGAATATAACAATGGGAATTGTTGAAAGCGGAGAGGGAAGCTCTAATATAATTAAGATAATATGTAATAATGAAAGTTATAATGATAGGATTAGAAACACTATTTATTTATATATAAGTAATATTTTGTATTCGGTAGTGGTTAAGGAATATAGAAAAAAAGAATTGTTTAATTATTTAATGGAAAACTATTTTTTCTTGAAGCAAAATGAGGTTATGGAAGTGGAAGAAAAAATAGTTAGGGTATTACAAAATGAAGAAAAAGTTACCGATGAAAAAATGTTTTATTGCATTAATAAGATAAATTGTATAATTGAAAAGATAAAGGAATGCTTAGAGGAAAATGAAGTTATAAATATTAAAGGTTTTATAACCTTTAGAATGAAAGAGCTTAGGGAAGATATTGAGTGTATCATTGATAAAATAGTTGAAGATTATATGATTGAAAAGGAATACAAAGAGTTTATAAAATTATTAAAATATTTTGTAGATATTCAGGAAAGTAAAATAGAAAAGATTGATATATATATACAAAGTGATGGGGGATATGTATTAAAAGATGGCCTTGATAATGATGTTTTTGAAGAGTTTGTCAAGGAAATATATGAATGTAAGATTGATACGGAAGCTAATGTAGAAGATATAATTATTAGTGGTCTTATTACAAATGCACCAAAAGAAGTAGTAATTCATAATAAAGACAAAGCCTTAAACTTAGAGTTTATTGATACTATTAAAAATGTATTCGGTGAGAGGGTAACTTTTTGTAATGGCTGTAGTAAGTGCTTGGCAAGTAAGTTGAAAATTTAAAAAATTAATAATTGACAACTAAAAGATAGCATGATAGAATTTAAAATGTTAAGAAGGAACTGCCGTTTCTCACCTTACGGCAAAGCTTAGTAAGGTAATACGTATGAAATTTGTATCTAGTAATATATTATTATGTCTAGATTTAGTTTGATAATAATGGATGGCAGTAATGTCATCCATTTATTATATAAAAATGCTTTTTTCATTGGTACATTTTATCGGAGGTGAACGATATCAGTAAAAATTTTACTTGTAACGAAAGTATAAAAGAAAAGGAAGTAAGAGTTATTGATGCAGAAGGTAATCAATTGGGAATACTTCAAACAAAAGAAGCTCAAAGAATGGCAGATGAGAGTGAATTAGATTTAGTTATGATCTCGCCAAATGCAAAACCACCAGTATGTAAAATAATGGATTTAGGTAAATATATTTATGAGCAAGCAAAAAAGGAAAAAGAAGCAAAAAAGAAGCAAAAAGTAACAGTAATTAAAGAAATCAGATGTGGAATCACAATTGAGGAAAATGATATTGCTATTAAAGCTAAAAATGCTAGAAAATTCCTAGTGGATGGGGATAAAGTTAAAATAACTATAAGATTTAAAGGTAGAGAAGCAGCATTATCTCATTTAGGTGTTAAAATACTTGATAATTTTGTTTCTAAACTTGAAGATGTTTGTGTAGTAGAAAAACCTGCTAAACAAGATGGAAGAAACATGACTATGGTTTTAGCCCCAAAAAAAGCATAATCTGAGAGGAGGATATTTATCATGCCAAAAATGAAAACTCACAAAGGTGCAGCAAAAAGATTTAGAAAAACAGGTACAGGAAAGTTAAAGAGAGCAAAGGCTTTCAAGAGCCACATCTTAACTAAGAAAAGCCTAAGAAAAGCGCTAAGAGAAAGAGAAACTTAAGAAAAGGTGCTTATGTTTCAACTACTCAAGAAAAAGCAATGAAGAAATTATTACCATACCTATAATTTAAGAAGGTTTAGGAGGACTAAAGAATGGCAAGAGTTAAAAGAGCGGTAAATTCACGTAAGAATCATAAAAAAGTATTAAAGCTTGCTAAAGGTTACTACGGTGGAAAGAGCAGATTATTCAAAACTGCTAACGAAACTGTAATAAGAGCTTTAAGAAATGCATATGTAGGAAGAAGATTAAAGAAGAGAGATTTCAGAAGATTATGGATAGCAAGAATAAATGCTGCTTCAAGAATGAATGGACTTTCTTATTCAAAATTCATGAATGGAATAAAATTAGCTGGTGTTGATATCAACAGAAAGATGTTATCTGAAATAGCTATAAATGATCCAAAATCATTTGCTGAATTAGTTGAATTAGCTAAGAAAAACTTAAATGCTTAATTAATACATAATGCGACTTATGTCGCATTTTTATTATATAAAAAAGTAGCATCTTTATTTATTAAGAGAGATGCTGCTTTTTTGTAATTAAAGTTTTCATTAGATAAATTAAAAAAATATACTTATACTTTTAGGAGGATAGTGTATAATAATTTGGTAAAGTATTATTTTGGTATTTAAAATTTTTGTTTAGCAGAGGTGTATATATGCAGTATAGGTTAAATAAAGGTTCTAAACTTAATCCAATGCAGATCCTTTCACTGGGATTTTTAGCAATAATACTGGTAGGTGGAATATTGCTATCATTACCTATTTCATCATCTACTGGAGAATATACTAGCTTTATTGATGCTGTATTTACTTCGACTTCAGCAGTATGTGTAACAGGACTAATAACTGTAGATACAGGAACTCATTGGAATTTGTTTGGTAAAACTGTAATTATGATATTGATTGAAATTGGTGGATTAGGATTTATGTCTTTTACTACTTTAATAGCAATTTTACTTGGTAAGAAGATAACCCTTAGAGAAAGATTGATTTTACAAAATGCAATGAATACCTTTAATATTCAAGGAGTAGTAAAAATGGTTAAATATATACTGTTATTCACCACTTCAATTCAATTAATTGGTGCACTTATATTTTGCACACAATTAATACCTGAATATGGATTAAGTAAAGGGTTATTTTATAGTATATTTCATTCTATTTCAGCATTTTGTAATGCAGGCTTTGATATTTTTGGTGGCGGGGTGAGTTTAACGACTCACAATACAAATACTGTGGTAATACTAACAGCAGCAGCACTTATAATTATAGGTGGATTAGGTTTTAGTGTATGGACAGAACTATATAATGTAAGAAGGATAAGAAGGTTTTCAGTACATACAAAAATAGTTCTACTGGTTACTGGATTCCTGGTAATAGGAGGCACTGTTTTAATGCTTTTATTTGAATATAATAATCCTGAAACCTTAGCATATATGGATGGTGGAGAAAAGGTTTTAAATTCTTTCTTTTCAGCTGTAACACCTAGAACAGCAGGATTTAATAGTATATCTACATCTGGCATGACTGGTGCTGGTAAGTTTTTAACAATGATTTTGATGATAATTGGAGGTTCACCTGGATCAACTGCTGGTGGAATAAAAACAACAACTGTAGGTGTATTAATATTAACAGTAATTTGTGTTATAAAAAGAAGAGAAGATACAGAGGTTTTTTCAAAGAAAATATCAAAAGATCTTGTTTATAAAGCATTTACCTTATTCTTTATAGGCTCAGGTCTTGTTATAGTGGTAAGTTTAATATTATCATTTACTGAAGCGGGGGCATCTTTTACAGCTATTTTATATGAAACTGTTTCTGCTTTTGGTACAGCAGGTTTGACTATTGGTCTTACACCAAATTTAAGCATCATTGGAAAAGTGTTAATTATGATGATGATGTATATTGGAAGAGTAGGACCTTTAACTGTAGTATTATCATTGACTAAAGAAAAAGTTAGAAGTGGAATTAAATATCCAGAAGGAAAAATATTAATAGGTTAGGAGAAAGTAATAATGGCAAGTGGAAAACAATTTGTAGTTATAGGTCTTGGTAGATTTGGTCAATCTGTGGCAAAAACATTATATGATCTAGGCCATGATGTATTAGCTATAGATATAGATGAAGAAGCAGTAAGAGAAATTTCAGAAAATGTAACTCATGCTGTGCAGTTAGATGCAACAGATGAAACATCTATAAAAAGCTTAGGACTTAGAAATTTTGATGTTGCAGTAATTACTATTGGTTCAAATATACAAGCGAGCGTAATGATTACACTTTTAGTTAAAGAACTTGGAATTAAATACATTATAGCAAAGGGGCAAAGTGAACTTCATGCTAAGGTATTATACAAAATTGGTGCTGATAGAGTAGTGCTTCCAGAAAAAGATATGGGTATAAGAGTAGCTCATAATTTAGTGTCTTCCAGTATAGTGGATTATATAGAATTATCATCTGATTATAGCATTTTAGAAATTAAGCCACTAAAGGTATGGGACAATAAAACTTTAAATGAACTAAATTTAAGAAGTAAATATGGAATTAATGTTATTGCCATAAAAAAAGGTGAGGAAATTGATATAACACCAAGTGCAAATGCTGTTATAGAAAGTGAAGATGTTCTGGTAGTTATTGGACCAACAAATAACTTAGGTAATTTAGAAGAAATAATTGTTAAACAGAAGTAAGAGGTGCTGCACTTTGATAGTCATTGAAAGTAAAGAAAATTCTTTATTTAAGAATATTAAAAAGCTTAAAGAAAGAAAAAATAGATCTAAAGAAAAGAAATATATTATAGAAGGTTTTAGGTTGGTAGAAGAAGGGTTTAAAGCTGGTGCAGATATTGAATGCTTAGTTATAGAAGAAGGAAATGAGCAGAAAGCAAATGAATTCTTAAAAGAATACTTAACAGTATCTAAAATTTATTTAATGAAAAAAAGTTTGTTTGGTCAGCTTATTGCTACAGAAAATACTCAAGGTGTATTAGCTGTTGTGAAGATGAATGATAGTACAGAAGAAATAAAAGGAGATTTTTATCTTTTATGTGATAAAGTTCAAGATCCAGGAAATTTGGGAACTATTATTAGAACTGCCCATGCAGCTGGTGCTTCAGGAATAATTTTAACAAAGGGTACAGTTGATATATATAATGATAAGACTATAAGGTCAACAATGGGATCAGTTTTTTATCTGCCAATTATATATGATAATGACCTTAGCTTCTTAAAGAAACTTAAAGAGGATGGTTTTAGCTTAGTTACTACATCACTTCAGGAATCAAAGGATTTCTTTCAAGAGGATTTAAGAGGTAAGGTAATATTAGGTGTTGGTAATGAAGGTAATGGCATCAGTGATGAGATATTTGCTATGGCAGATAAAAAGGTTAAGATACCTATGCCAGGTGGTGCAGAAAGTTTAAATGTGGCAGTGGCTTCATCAATAATACTTTTTGAGAAAGTTAGACAAGGAATGCTATAAAAGTATTTTTTAATAAATACTTGAAAAAAATAATCTTTATTTGTATAATAAGTTGAAAAGAATATGTAAATACTGTGAATGAGAGAGTAATTATAAGGAATATTTCAGGGAGAAAAAGTCTAAGACTGGAAGCTTTTTTAATAAAAATTATAATGAAGTTCGCTCAGGAGTACTAGTTGTGAAGTAATAGTAGTAACTAGCGGTTTAACCGTTATTTTAATTAAGAGGATATTGTACCATTTGTATAATATCAACTAGGGTGGTAACGCGGATATTCCGTCCCTTTTGGGATGAATATCCTTTTTTTTATTTACAAATTATTTTAGTTGCATAGCAATTAAATTAAAAGTATTTAATATTCGTAAGATACTGATTAAAAAAGAAGGGAGTAATATTATGGAAGAAAAATTAACCGCCATTAAAGAAGCAGCACTTAATGAAATAGCTTCAGTAGAAAATAGTGCAGCTTTAGAAGAAATTAGAGTTAAATATTTAGGAAAAAAAGGTGAACTTACTACTATATTAAGAGGAATGGGTTCTTTATCACCAGAAGAAAGACCAGTAGTTGGTAAGTTAGTTAATATAGCTAAAAATGAAGTTGAAACTAAACTTGAAGAAGTAGGAAGCAAAATAAAGGAAAAAGAAAAAAAAGCTAAACTAGCTAGTGAAGTTATCGATATAACTTTACCAGGAAAGAAACAAGTAATAGGAAAGAGACATCCATTAGATCAAACATTAGAAAGTATGAAGAACATCTTCATTTCTATGGGATTTACAATAGAAGAGGGGCCAGAAGTAGAATTAGATCATTACAATTTTGAGGCTTTAAACATTCCTAAAAACCATCCTGCAAGAAGTGAACAAGATACTTTATATATTAATGATAGTTTAGTTTTAAGAACTCAAACTTCACCAGTTCAAGTAAGAACAATGGAAAAGCAAAGCTTACCAATTAAAATGATCTCACCAGGTAAGGTTTATAGATCAGATGATGTTGATGCAACACATTCACCAATATTCTATCAAATGGAAGGATTAGTTGTAGATAAAGGAGTAACTTTTGCAGATCTTAAAGGTACCTTAGAATTATTTGCTAAGAAAATGTTTGGGGATAAAGTTAAGACTAAATTTAGACCTCACCACTTCCCATTCACTGAACCTTCAGCAGAAATGGATGCAACTTGTTTCGTTTGTGAAGGTAAGGGATGTAAAGTCTGTAAAAATAGTGGATGGATTGAAATTTTAGGATGCGGTATGGTTCACCCAGATGTACTTAGAAATTGTGGTATTGATCCAGAAATATATAGCGGATTTGCCTTTGGGTTCGGTGTAGATAGAATGGTTATGCTTAAGTATGGAATAGACGATATTAGATTATTATACGAAAGTGATATGAGATTCTTAAATCAATTCTAATAATTATAGTTATTGTAGGAGGTAAAATGCAATGAAAATACCATATAATTGGTTAAAAGATTATGCAGAAATAAATGTTGATGCATATGAATTAGCAGATAAATTAACTCTTTCTGGTTCTCAAGCAGAAGAGGTTATAATGCAGGGAGATACAATTAAGAATGTTGTAACTGGAAAAATTACAAAAATTGAAAAGCATCCTGATGCAGATAGATTAAATGTTTGTCAAGTAAATATTGGAGCTGAAGAAGAAATTCAAATTGTTACAGCTGCTACAAACATGAAGGAACAAGATATAGTACCTGTAGCTCTTCATAAATCAATATTAGCTGATGGTACCGAAATTAAAAAAGGTAAGATGAGAGGCGTAGTATCTAATGGTATGTTCTGTTCTGAAGAAGAATTAGGAATTGCTGGAGATAAACCAGTTCATGGATTAATGATTCTTCCAGAAGATGCACCATTAGGAATGGATATAAAGGAATATTTAAAATTAAATAAAGCAATAATTGATTTTGAAATAACTTCAAATAGACCGGACTGTTTAAGTATTGTTGGTATGGCAAGAGAAGCAGCAGCAACTCTTGGAACATCTTATAAAATGCCTAGCTTCAAATATGAAGTTAAAAATTCAGATAATATCAATGATGAATTAAAAGTTGAAGTTAGAGATGAATTATGTAATAGATATATGTCTAGAGGGGTTAAGAATGTTAAGATAGCTCCATCACCTTCATGGATGCAAGAAAGATTATTAGAAGCTGGAGTTAAACCAATAAATAATATGGTTGATATAACTAACTTTGTAATGCTTGAACTTGGTCAACCAATGCATGCTTTTGATGCAAGAGAAATTGAATCTGGAAAAATAGTTGTGGAAAGAGCTAAAGGCGGTGAAAAGTTCACAACTTTAGATGAAGTAGAAAGAACTTTAGATTCAGAATGCTTATGTATAAAAGATAAAGATAAGACTATTGCTTTAGCTGGTATCATGGGTGGATTAAATTCTGAAATAAAAGAAGATACAACAGAAGTATATTTTGAATCAGCAAATTTTGATGGTACAAACATTAGAGTAAATTCTAAAAAGGTTGGACTAAGAACTGAAAGTTCTTCTAGATTTGAAAAGGATATAGATCCTAATTTAGCAAAGCTTGCTATAGATAGAGCTTGTAGCTTAGTATGTGAGCTTGGTTGCGGAGAAGTTATGGAAGGAACTATCGATGTATACAACAATGTTAAAGAAGAAGGTCACTTAACTGTTGATACTAATTGGATAAATGCTTTCTTAGGAACTGATATATCAAAAGAAGAAATAAAGAAATCTTTAGATTCTTTAGATATAAAGACTGAAATAAATGGGGATATGTTAGAAATTACTACACCTACATTTAGAATTGATTTAACTATTAGAGAAGATATTGCAGAAGAAGTTGCAAGAATTTATGGATATGATAAAATTCCTACAACTGTATTTAGCGTATCTACTGAGAGAGAGCCTAAGTATAAGAAAAATATTTTAGAAGATAAAGTTATTGAAATAATGATAGGAAACGGATTAAATCAATCAATAAGCTACTCATTTGTTTCTCCTAAGGTATTTGACAAAGTTAATATACCAGCAGATAGCCAATTAAGAAATGTTGTTAAGATTAAGAATCCTTTAGGCGAAGATTTTAGTGTGATGAGAACAACAACAATTCCTTCAATGATGGAATGTTTATCTAGAAATTATTCAAGAAATAATGATTATGTTAGATTATTTGAAATTGGTAAAGTATATATTCCAAATGAAGACGAAAATCAAGTTCCAACTGAAAAAAATATATTAACTATAGGTATTTACGGAGATTGTGATTACTTAGATATGAAGGGAATTATTGAAAATCTAGTAGATGGTCTTGGAGTTGAAAAAGCCAAATATGTAAGGGAAAGTGAAAATGCTAGTTACCATCCAGGTAAGACAGCTGCATTATTAGTAAGAAATAAAAAGACTGCAGTTCTTGGAGAAGTGCATCCAGATGTAACTGAAAATTATGGTATAGATATTGATTGCTATATAGCTGAAATAGATTTAGATCAATTATTTGAAGCAGCTAAAATGACAAAATCATATAAAGCATTACCAAAATTCCCAGCTGTAACAAGAGATATAGCATTACTAGTGGATGATTCTGTATTAGTTGCAGATATAGAGGAAGCTATAAGAAAAGCTGGTGGAAATTTAGTTGAAAAAGTTCAATTATTTGATATTTACAAAGGTGAACAAATTCCAGCTGATAAAAAATCAATAGCTTATGCAATAGCATATAGAGATGAAAATAAAACATTAAATGAAAAAGATATTACGAAAGTTCATGATAAGATATTAAAAGCTTTAGAGCATAAGCTAGGTGCTGTGTTAAGATAATATTTAAACAATTATAAAAATCAAAAGCAGATTTAATTTGCTTTTGATTTTTTATTTTATTAGGTGATAATTTTAATCAGTAATTTTTATAAAACATTTTTTTATATAACCAATAGGGTGATATGATACTTTAGATTTTCGTAGTCCTAAATCACCACAGTCTTCTTGTCTATTTACATATAAAGTATCACTAAAATACATATCTAAAAATGTTCTATTTAAAAAAGAATAAATACCTTTAAAAGAAATATCACAGCGCTCAATGTGGATTATAGCTGTATCACCATATTTTTCTCCAATAGAAAAGCCTGCAAGAGTATCATTAACATAAATTGTTATGGATTTTAAATCTAATTTTTGAAAGTTTATTAATACATCCCTAATGACATCGTATTCTATTTTTAGTTCAGTACAGAGAGAGTTTTTTGATTTTTCCCATTTTTTTATTAAGTCTAAGCAGTCGTTGATTATTTTAGGGCTATTTATTTCAGATATTTTGAAAGAATAGTTTTTATTAAAGAAGTTATATAGATTTTTTTTAGCATGATACCTTTTTCCACTTAAGTTAATTAAATCTTTGGTAAGATATATATATTCATAATCTTCCGGTGTATAAACAATTTCAAATTTATGAGCACAATATTTCTTTAAATCATTAATAAAAAAGTTTTCTACATCTCCAAAAAGATAGAGTTCATGGGTGTTATTAGATAAGAAATTAGATTGCGAATTATTATTATTGTTTTTTTTATATGATAGTAATAATTCGATGATTGAATTTAGTTTATTGGGAGTGTAATTATATGGAATCATAAAAAAATCGCCATAATATTCTTCACTTTTCTTAACAATTAAGGTATTATCTATTATAGCAAAAGTGGTTTTTGATAAATTTCTCCATAAATATAATGAAGCAAAAGTGTATTCATATGAAGAAAAGTTACTTTTATAACAATAATCATTAAATGTTTCTTTATCTTGGAGAGTTAAGGTATGGAATATATCCAAGATATCATCTCCTTTGTAAAAAATAAGCCATATATTATATTTTATTAAAAAAAGATAATACGGTTAATTGAAAAGAACTTTTATAGAAAAAATCCTATGTCTAATAAGAATTTATCAAGACATAGGATTACCAAAAGCTAATATTTGAATTTTATTAATACTTCTTTAATTTCACCTTTAGAATTTTTTCTTATGCTAAAGTTTTTAATATCGCTAAATTCATGATTTAGCTGATATGTTAATTCATTGATTGTTGCTTTACATTTTTTTGAAAGTTCATTATCTTCAATAATTTCAAATCTTGATTTTTTACAAGTAGTTTCGTTTTGCTCATCATCAATTATTACATAATAATCAGAACTTTCTTCTAATACATAGTATTCTTTATTTAAAGTTAAAGTAGAACACAAATCATTATTTATACATTTTAATAACATTTTACCATACCTCCCTTTATAAATTACATTATACATTTATTTAATAAATGTTAAAATTGTAAGAATATATAAAAATATAATTATTTTCGTATATTTAATTAATTTTTTAATAATTTAATTTTTGCAACACTGTATAAAATCTTGTATAATTTATATGAATTTATTAGAACTAATGAAGTACTTATATAAATAAGGGAGATAAAAATGAGTAAATTTAAAAATAATAAACTGATAGAAAAATGTAATCAATTAAATAAAGCTATAGAGATAGTTGGTGGAAAAGAGTTTTTAAATACGAAAATAACAGATGATATTGATATGGCAGAATACATAATAAGCAGTGTTTTTGAAGGAGAAGAAGTGAAGTTTAATTTTGCTGGTGAGGAGTATAGTATTCCTGCATTATTTAAAGCAAAGCTTGAATATGAAAAAAATTTTCTAAGAAATAAAGGTAAGGCAATTGATTCAATCGTATACAAGATAAAAAAATATGATACAAGCTTAGATTCGGAAATAAGAAAATATAAGAAAAGCAGTGGAATTGAAGAATATAATAAAATATATGATATAGTAGAAAAGAGATATAGAAGAGATATCAATATGTTAGTATTAAATTCTATGGATAGTAACCTAGTAGAGAAGCTTTCAGCAGAAGAAGAGGATAAATACTATGGAGAGTATCTTACTCAAAAGAAAAAACAAATAATATATGGCGTATTTAGCAAAATGGGTATAGTTTAATCTATGCCCATTTTTAATGTTAATTAAACGCCTTCGTTTTTAAAGGATGGTACAAAATCTGTGGTGTTGGCTCCTTCTCCTTGAATAAAGCCATTTTTTACACCAATGGACAATGCATAATCTATGATAGAATCGTAATGTTTAGGATTTAATTTGCTGTTTATCTTTGGATATTTATAAGCATTATGCATAGGTACATATTGATTCATTAATGAGATATAGATATCATCATGAAATGTATTGTATAAAAGGTCAATAACTTTCTTAGAATCAAATAAAAGTCCAGGTAATAATAAGTGACGTACAATTACACCTTTTTGTATTATTCCATTATCATTAAAGGAAGGAGCACCTACTTGACGTACCATTTCCTTAATTACATTTAAAGCATTTTCACGGTAGTTGTTAATTTTTGAATATGCTAAAGCATATTTATCATCAAAATATTTAAAATCTGGTAGATAAACATCCACAAGTCCATCAAGAGCTTTAATAGTTTCTAAAGAGTCTATTGAATTAGTATTATATAGTATTGGTAAAGTTAAATTATTATTTCTTGCAATTTTAATGGATTTAATGATTTGAGGTACATAATGAGTAGGAGTAACTAGATTTATATTGTTAGCACCTTGTTTTTCAAGTTCTAGGAATATTGCAGCCAATCTTTCAATGGAAATGGTTTTACCGTTGAATTCTTGTGATATGCAATGGTTTTGGCAAAATACACATTTAAGATTGCAATGAGAAAAGAAAACAGTTCCTGAGCCATTTTTGCCAGAAACACAGGGTTCCTCCCAAAAGTGTAATTGAGCCCTGGCTACTTTTAAATGATTATCTGCTTGGCATACACCAAGATTTATATCTCTGTCAACATTACAATTTCTTATACATAAGTTGCATTTTTTTGTTTCTAAATTTATTATCAATTTTAAACACCTCATAAAAGTATATCTTTTATTAAGATTCTATCAAATTTAAATATATTTTCAATAAATTTAAAATAACTAATATAAAAATAGACAATATATGTGGCAGAATATAGTTATTCAAAGATAAATATGATATAATATCAGTAATTATAATATAATTTAGAGGTGTATTAAATGAATACTGTAACAGTTAAAATAAATGGGATGGAGTATAATTTAAAGGGAAAAGAAGATGATGAATATTTACTAAAGGTTTCAGAATATGTTGATGGTAAATTTAAAGAAGTATCAAGTAATAATAACAAATTAAGCATTAGTTCAGTTGCAGTATTAAGTGCATTAAATATAGCAGATGAACTTTTTAAATGTAATAATGAAGTTGAGGATTTACTTAAGGAAAAAAATTCTTTAGAAGAAAGAAACCTAACTTTAAAGGAAAGAATACGAGAAATAAAGCAGGAAGTTGAAGAAACTATTAAAAATAAAAATCAAGAAATGGCTTCTTTAAAAGAGATGTTGTACTCAATGGAGCAAAAGTCAAGAGAAGCTGAAATTTTAAATGATAAGGTTGCTGATTTAACTGAAGAGTTAGAAGAAAAGAGCAAATTAGAAGAATTAGTAGTGCTATTAAAGGAAAATATGGCAGTTTTAAAAAAGGAAAATGAAAATTTAGTCAAGAAAATTGAAGTACTAGAATCAAATCTTACATCTTCAGATGAAAATAATAAAAAACTAAGCATGAGCCTTCTAAATACACAAGATGAATTTTTAAAGGAAAAGAAGGAAAATAAAAAATTAAATGCGAAAATATTTGAATTAAATGAAGATATAGCTAATAAAGTTTCACTTGAAGAGTATAATAATGTATTGGATAGTTATAATGCTTTAAAGGAAAACGTTGAACAAATATCGGTGGAAAAAAGTGGAATTGAAAACATGTTAGAAGAGTTTAAAATAAATATAAATTATATTGAACTTGAAAATAAAAACCTAAAGGATAGCGAAAATGTATTAAAAGAAGTTATTTCATCAAAAGAAGATGAAATTGAGGAATATAAGAGTAAAGCATCTGTAGATGAAGAAGAGGCTAAAATTTTGAAAGATAAGATACTTGAACTTGAAGCTGTAATTGCTAAGGGAAAAGAGCAAAGAAAGGCTTTATTAAATAGGGATAAAGCTATAAAATTCCAATTACAAAACTTTAAATATAAGGTTTTAGATTTAGAGAAAAAGCTTATTGATCTACAAGTTGAATTGGCAGTGGAAAGAAGAAAAGCAAATCCATTATTAAAATAGAGTCTGTTCAGAGTGGAACAGGCTTTTAACATAAGATGAAGAATATACAAAAAAAGGAGACGTAAAAATGGAAAAGGTGGAAATACTTGCACCAGCAGGTACCATGGAAAGTTTGGTTGCAGCAATAAATAAAGGCGCTGATGCAGTATATTTAGGAGGAAATAAATTTTCGGCAAGAGCATATGCATCTAACTTCGATAATGACAATATGTTAAAAGCTGTTGATTATGCTCATAGCTATGATGTGAAAATATACGTAACATTAAACACAATTTTAAAAGAAAATGAAATTGAAGAAGCAGTAAGATATGTAGGATATCTATATGAAATTGGTGTTGATGCCTTAATTATTCAAGATTTAGGTTTATTAAAAAGAATTAAAGAAGAGTTCCCATTGATGGAAGTGCATGCATCTACTCAAATGACTATACATAATGGTGAAGCAGCAGTATATTTTAAAGATAAGGGGTTTCACAGAATAGTATTATCACGTGAGATGACATTAGAGGAAATAAAGTATATATCTAAGGATTTAGCTATTGAAACAGAAATGTTTGTTCATGGAGCTATTTGTGTGGCATATTCAGGACAATGCTTAATGAGTTCTATGATTGGTGGAAGAAGTGGAAATAGAGGAAGATGTGCTCAGCCATGTAGAATGGAATATACTTTAAAAGGGGAACACAGTGGGGAAACAAAAGGACATTTATTAAGTCCTAAAGATATGTGTACTATTGAAGATGTAGAAGACATTGTAGATACAGGAGTATACTCTTTAAAGATAGAAGGTAGAATGAAGAGAGCTGAATATGTTGCTGGAGTGGTAGATAACTATAAAAAGGCTGTAGATAAAGTATTATATAATAATAAATATGATGATCAAGCTGGAAAGAGGCAACTTTTACAATTATTTAATAGAAGTGGATTCACTAATGCATATTTAAAGAAAAATACTGGTAAAGATATGATGAGTTTTAATTCACCCAAAAACTCAGGAATATCACTGGGAGTAGTTGATAAAAATGGTGATATAGTAATAAAAGAAGATTTAAATGTAGGTGATGGTATCAGATATAGAGATAAAGGATTTACATTAAGTAAGATACTATATAAAGGTAATGAAGTAAAGAGTGCTAAAAGAGGTGATAAAGTAAAACTTTATCCAATTGATTATAAAAAAGGTGATGAACTATTTAAGAGTCTTAATAAACAATTATTTGATGAACTTGAAGAATACTTAAAGTCATACACTAAAAAGATTGCTTTAAATGCTATAGTAGATTTTTCTGTAGATAAACCTGTAACTATCAGAATAAATTATAAAGGAAATTTTTATGAAGTACAGGGAGAAGTAGTTCAAAAAGCAGAAAAGAGACCATTAGATCAGGAAAGAATTAAAGAAGCTTTAAAGAAATCAGGGGATGTTGCTTTTAAAATTGAAAATATAGAATTTGAAAACTTTGAAGATGGATTTATG
Source organism: Clostridium sp. 29_15 (assembly GCF_001916075.1). Taxonomy (NCBI): domain Bacteria; kingdom Bacillati; phylum Bacillota; class Clostridia; order Eubacteriales; family Clostridiaceae; genus Clostridium; species Clostridium sp. 29_15. The sequence goes on along the minus strand of NZ_MNRT01000042.1, from coordinate 88,853 downwards.
AGAGTTTCTGACTTAAATAATTTAAGAAGAGATATAATTGAGAAAATAACAAAAGAAGTATGTAGAAAACATAGAAGAAAGATACCAGCTAAAGGAGAGAAGCATAAACCATCTTATGAAAAGACAAAAGTTGACGTTATTTGTAGCTGTATAACAAAAGAGCAAGTTGAAGCATTAGTAGAAATGAAGTGTCAAAATATAGCTGTAGATTTATTTAGCAGGGAAAGAAATTCCATTAAGAAGAAAGATTTAATTGAACTAGCTGAAAAATATAGAGATATTAATTTTTATCTTAAGACTTCTACAATTGTTAAAGGAGAATTTAAGAAGGTGGTTAAGACTATTGAAGAAGTTTCTTCTTATATCAAGGGTATTATAACATCTAATGTTGGTATAATAAGTGAGTTTAAAGATAAATTGTACATCATTGGTGATTATAAATTAAATATAGTTAACTCACAATCTTTAGCTTTCTATCAGGAAGATGTGGATGTTCCTACTTTAAGTTTAGAACTTAATAGAGTAGAAATCAAAAATCTAATGAAGAATGCTAATGGAAACGCTGGAGTGGTTGTGTATGGTAAGCCAGAGCTTATGATTAGTGAATACTGTCCAATTGGAAGTACATTTGGTGGAAGAACTAAGGATAGCGGATGTAATGGAATATGCTCAAAAGATAAGTTCAAATTAATAGATAGAGTAAATGAAGAGCTTAGGGTAATGACAGATTTATATTGTAGAAGTTATATTTTAAATCCAGTACCTTTAAATATAATTGATGAAATTGAAGAGTTAAAAGGATTTGGTATAACTACTTTCAGATTTGATTTTAGAGATGAAACATATAAAGAAGTTAAGAATGTAATATCAATATTAAAAAATGGTGATGATTTTGATAGTAAAGAATATACTAAAGGACATTATAGAAGAGGAGTAGAATAAAATTTATATGGTTATAATAGCAATTGTAGTTTTACTTGCAGTTTTTATTTATGGAATATTAGAAATGAATAAAAGTAGCAAAAAAATAAGTAAAGACAAAATTAGAGAATTAACCACTGCAGAGAAAAATGCTGCAGTGGGCATAGTAAAGAGTTATTGGAGAGTATCAATGATTTTATTAGCAATAATAATTGGATTTATCGTTATTATGATTTCACAGATTATTGGTAAAACAGTTATATATAGTAATGCAGTAAGCGTTATAACAATGGTATATTCTTTGATAGCTTATGTTATTATTACAATTAATAAGAAAAAAATGGAAAATGAATTTAATAAAATTATGAAATAGCAAGAGGGAGAGAGTGATGAAAGAAAGAACTCTAAGAATTTTAGAATTTAATAAAATTAAAGATAAAGTTGAAAAATATGCAATTACCTCAAGCGGAAAAGAAATGGTACATTCTCTAAAACCTTGTAAATCAATTTATGAGGTTGAAAAGAAACTTGAAGAAACAAATGAGGCATTGGAATTATTAATTACTAAAGGTGCACCTCCTTTTGAAGGATTATATGATACGAGAGAGGCCATTGAAAGAGCAGGAAAGGGAGGAGTTCTTACACCTGAGCAATTATTAAAGATTGGTGGTATGCTTAGAGTTTCACGCAGGTTTAAAGAATACATGAATAGGAAAGATGATGAAATTGCATATAAGAACTTAGAGGATTTAGCTTATATATTAACTCCTGTAAAATCTCTTGAAAATGATATTGAAACAGCAATAATATCTGAGGAAGAAATAAGTGATAAGGCAAGTGCCACACTTTATAATATAAGACGAAGCTTAAAAGAGAAAAATTCTTCTGTTAGAGAAAAGATAAATTCTATTGTAAGATCTAATTCTAAGTATTTACAAGATGCAATTTATACTATGAGAGGTGAAAGGTATGTACTTCCAGTTAAGGCTGAATATAAAGGTGCTGTTCAGGGACTTGTACATGACCAAAGTTCTACAGGAGCTACGTTGTTTATAGAACCACTGAGCCTTGTTAATCTAAATAATGAAATAAAAGAGTTAATGTTAAAAGAAAAAGCAGAAATTGAAAGAATTTTAACAGCATTGTCAGCAAAGGTTACAGAACATATAAATGAATGCGTAAATAATTCAAAGATATTAACAGAGCTAGATTTTATTTTTGCAAAAGGTAAATATGCTTCTGCTATAAATGCATTAAAGCCTAATGTTTCAAAGGATAGAAGTTTCGAAATATTTGGTGCTAAGCATCCACTGATCAATCCTAAGGAAGTAGTACCATCAGATGTATTTCTAGGTAGGGATTTTACCACATTAATGATTACAGGGCCTAATACAGGGGGAAAAACAGTAACATTAAAGACGGTAGGGCTTCTGCATTTAATGGCTTTAAGTGGCCTTTTAATTCCTGCAAAAGATGGATCTACCATAGGATTTTTTAAAGAAATATACGCTGATATTGGTGATGAACAAAGTATAGAGCAATCATTATCAACTTTCTCATCTCATATGACTAATATAGTTTCTATATTAGAAAAGGCTGATAGAGATTCACTGATAATTATTGATGAGTTAGGTTCAGGAACAGATCCGGCTGAAGGAGCTGCTTTAGCAATTTCAATTATTGAAGAGCTAAACAGTAGAGATTCAAGAGTTATGGTCACAACTCACTATAGTGAGTTAAAAGGATATGCTCTAAATACTGAAGGTGTGGAAAATGCATCAGTAGAATTTGATGTTGAAACATTAAGACCAACTTATAGACTACTTATAGGAATACCAGGAAAGTCTAATGCCTTTGAAATATCAAGACGATTAGGTTTAAATGATGATGTAATATTTAAAGCAAAGGAATATATGTCAAAGGATAATCTTCAATTTGAAGATCTTATAAGAGACTTACAAGAAAAAAGTATTATTGCTAATAATAATGCTCGAGAAGCAAGGATTTTAAAGGAACAGGCAGAAAAGTTAAAGATAGAATATGATCAAAAACTTGCTAATATAAATAAAGTACGGGAAAAAGCTTATGAGGAAGCTAGGCAAGAAGCTAAAAATATCATAAGTAATGCTAAGGATGAAGCAGATGAAATTGTAAAAGCTATTCGAGAACTAGAAAGAATGGGTATAGCTGAAGGTGGAAGAAATAGACTTGAAGAAGAAAGAAAGAAGCTTAAGGATAGTCTTGAAGCTAAGGAAGCTGCACTAAGAATTGCTAGAGAAGAAAAAGGTGAGGCAATAACAAAGGTTACATTAGGTATGGAAGCTATGTTACCTTCTTTAAATCAAAGGGTAGTCATTATATCTATGCCTGATAATAAAGGTGAAGTTCAAGTTGAAGCAGGGATTATGAAGATAAATGTTAAGCTTAAGGACCTAAGAAAAGTTGATGATGTACCTGTTAAAAAGGAAAAGAAAAAGAGAGAACTTAAATTAAATACTAAATCTATTGAAAGTAGAATTGATTTAAGGGGAATGGATTCAGAAGAAGCTTGTTATAGAACAGACAAATATCTAGATGAAGCCTATATGTGTAATTTAGGTGAAGTTACAGTAGTACATGGAAAAGGTACTGGTGTTTTAAGAAAAGCAATTAACGATATGTTAAAAAGACACCCACATGTTAAATCATATAGACTTGGTGTATATGGCGAAGGTGGAGACGGAGTTACAATTGTTGAATTAAAATAATATAAATTATTTAAAAGGCCTCTCTACTATGCTATAATTATGCATAGTAGGGAGGTCTTAGCTATGTATTTGATAAGTGCATGTTTATGTGGAGTTAACTGTAAATATGATGGTGCAAACAATTATAATGAAAAATGCAATGAATTATTTATCAGTGGGAAAGCAATATTAATATGTCCAGAACAATTAGGGGGACTTACTACGCCAAGAGTGCCAAGTGAACTTCAGGCAAAGGCAAAAGATATTCTGGAAGGCAATGGTAAAATTGTTACCAAAGAAGGAATGGATGTCACAAAGCAATTTATTAAAGGGGCAAAGGAAGTGGTGGAAATTGCAAAAAAGCTTTCTATTTCAACAGCTATATTAAAAGAGAGAAGCCCGTCTTGTGGAGTTAATTTTGTATATGATGGAAGTTTTAATGGAAATAAAGTTAAAGGAAAAGGCATTACTGCCGAAATGCTAAATGAAATAGGAATTAAGACACTAAGTGAAAAAGATTTGGAGGTACAGGGTTTAAATGTTTGATTTTTTTAAGAAAAAAAAGAAAAAAGAAAATGTTAAAATAGATGAGCAATTGAAAGCAAAGGATATTTCTGAAGCAGAGAAATCTAGTGAAAATAGCGAAAAATATATGTATGATTTTAAGGTTGCAAATACAGATTTTTATGAAAGTATTTCAGAGAAGAGTGAACAAAATTCATATATTGAAGTAAAGGAAAAAAGCTATACAGAAGAAGAAATTCATAAAATAATTGTACAGCAAATTTTAAGAGTAATAGATAGTGGCCAAGACTTTAATTCTATGCAAAGCGCTGCAGAAGAGGCTTGTAAAATTATCGGTAAAGAACATATTCAACTGATAAGCACATATATAAAAGATAAAGTATCAAAACCTACATATATGAAAGGAAAATTTGATGAATTAGGTCAATGGCCAATAGCTGTTGAAAATTCAGTATTATCGATTTTATATAGTTTTAAAGAAGATGGTGTAGATGAGTTACTAAAAATTGTTGATAATGGAGGTAACTCTTGTTTAAAAGCAATTAATTTATTATGTAAACTTGCAGGTAAAGGAATAGAAATAGAAAAGATAGTTGATTCATTAATTTATTTAATGAAGTCATTTAATGAAGAAGATAAGTATAAAGTTTTAGGATATTTTTCACAAATTAAGGGTTATGGAAAAATAGAGAGACTATATGAATTATATTATAAAAAGTTTATTTTAGAAGGTAATTTAGATGCTGCTTATGATATAATATTAAACTTAATAAATATTAGAGAAAGATACACAAGAGAACAGCTTATATTTATAAAGGCACTAGCATTATTTGATAGTGAATTAGATATGGAGATGATTTTAAAGGGTGAAAATGGAAGAGTTAGCTTTGAAAATATTGATGAGAAACTAAGAATTAAAGCAGCTATAAGTTTCTATTCACTAAACAAAATGGATAGTGAAATAAATGATAGATTATATTATTTAAAAAATAACTCTTTAGATTCTGAACTTAGAGCTTTTTTAAGTGAAACATTAGAATAATAATAAAGGATTAAGTGAAATGAATCACTTAATCCTTTATTATTTTATTCAACAGTAACTGATTTAGCTAAATTTCTTGGTTTATCAACATCACAACCTTTAAGTTTTGCAATATAGTAGGATAATAATTGAAGAGGTATTACACTTAAGAGAGGAGTTAATAAATCAATAGTCTTTGGAATATATATGACATCATCTGTGATGTTTTTTGCAGATTCATCACCATCATTAACAATGGCAAGAATATTACCACCTCTAGTGGTTACTTCTTTTACATTACTAATCATTTTATCTTTTAATCTTTCTTGAGTTAATAAGGTAATAACAGAAGTACCCTTTTCAATTAAGGCAATTGGTCCATGTTTAAGTTCGCCACCAGCATATGCTTCAGAATTAATATAAGAAATTTCTTTAAGCTTTAAGGAGCCTTCAAGAGCTACAGCGAAATCTAATCCACGTCCTAGGAAAAACAAATCTTTTTGATTAAAATGATAAGATGCATATTTTTGAATATTATCTTTATTTTTTAATAATTCATTAATCTTATTAGGAATAGCTATAAGTTCCTTCTTAATGGATTCTATTTCTGATGAAGCTAAAGTTCCTTTCACTTCTGCAAAGTGTAATGCTAATATATAGAATGCTACTAGCTGAGTTATATAAGCTTTGGTAGAAGCCACAGCAATTTCAGGCCCAGCTAAGGTGTAAAATACATCATCAGCTTCTCTTGCAACAGAAGAACCTACTACATTTGTAATGGCAAGAACTTTGGCTCCTTGTTTTTTAGATACTCTAAGAACGGCTAAAGTATCAGCTGTTTCGCCAGATTGAGATACTACAATTACTAAAGTTTTATCTGTAATTATAGGCTCTCTATATCTAAATTCTGAGGCAATATCAGTTTCAACAGATATATTTGCAAGTTTTTCTATAGCGTATTTACCTACAAGGCCAGCATGATAGGCTGTTCCGCAAGCAACAATATATATTTTATCAAATTTATCTAAGTCATTTTTTGTAAATTTAATGTTATCAAAAGAAATCTCTTTATTTAAGATAATTTTACCAGCTAAAGTATCTCTGACAGCTTTTGGTTGTTCATGAATTTCTTTTAGCATGAAATCTTCATAACCACCTTTTTCAGCAGCATCAACATTCCATGTTACATGGAAAATTTCTTTTTTGATAATTTCTTTGTTTCTAGTACGTATATCGACACCATCTTTTGTTAATATTACAAATTCATTGTCATTTAGTAAATATACATCTTTAGTATGACTTAAAACAGCAGGAATATCTGAGGCTATAAAGTATTCATTCTGTCCAATGCCTACGATTAAAGGACTATCCTTCTTTACAGCTATAAGTTTATCAGGTTCATTCTTACTTATAACTCCAATGGCAAAACTTCCTTCAAGTTTGGCTGTAGCTTTAATAACTGAATCTAATAAATCACCATTATAATAATAATCAATTAAATTTGGAATAACTTCAGTATCAGTTTCGGAATAAAAGTTATATCCTTTTAAAATTAACCATTCTCTTAGCTTTAAGTAGTTTTCGATGATACCATTATGAACTACGCTAAAAGTTATCTTTTCGTTAGAATGAGGATGAGCATTTACATCAGAAGGCTCACCATGAGTAGCCCATCTTGTATGTCCAATTCCAACTGTTCCTTTAATAGGATTAGCATTTAAACTTTGGGCTAAATTAAGTAATCTTCCTTTAAATTTACGAACTTCAATTTTATCATTTAAGATTGCTACTCCAGCAGAGTCGTAGCCTCTATATTCTAATTTATTAAGTCCTTCTAATAGTATATCAGATGCTTGGTTATATCCTATATAGCCAACAATTCCACACATATTATTCTTCCTTTCAAAAATATATTTTAGCTTTGGGAAAATAAGGTGCATTCACTTCTAAATATTGTATAATGAATTATTTTAACATTATCTAAAAAATAAATCTACTTTATTAATATAAGTATATAAATAATATATTGATATTGATACAAGGTAATACAAGATAACCTAAAATATTGATGATATTTTAGGTTATCTATATTCAAATATTTAAAATTTTTATATTTTCTACAGTAGGATCTTCAGTACCTTGAACATAGAGATTTGCTTTCTTTAAATCGTTAACATAATCTATTATGTGGGAGGTAATGATTTCACCAGGACAAAGTAGCGGAATTCCAGGGGGATATGCAAGTAAGAATTCGCCAGAAATTTTTCCAAGACTTTCGGAAAGTGGTACTGATTTTTTATCAGCATAAAATGCTTCACGAGGGTTAATAATTTTGGTAGGAATAGGGGGAATATCTAAGAAATCAGCAATAGGTTTGTTTACCCCATAGTATTCTTTGGATATTTCTTTTAAAGCTGTAAGTAATCTATCCATACCTTCTTTTGTATCACCAAAAGAACCAACAGCAAGCACATTATAAAAATCAGATAGTTCCATCTGAATAGCATATTTTTCATAAAGTATCATATCTAGTTGAAATCCAGTGATTCCCAAATTCCTACAACAAATAGTTATTTTAGTAGGATCAAAGGCAAATGAACCGGGTTTTCCAAGAATTTCTTTGCCAAAACAATAGAATCCTGGTATTTTATTAATTTCATTTCTAGTATAGTTAGCTAATTCAATGGCTTTATTTAATAAATTTTCACCATGTAATGCTATTTGCCTACGAGCGCAATCTAAAGATGCCATGAGGATATAGCTAGGAGAAGTAGTTTGTAAAAGATTAAGATTTCTTTGTACTCTATTAGGATTTATAAATTTGCTTTTTATATGTATTAATGATGCTTGAGTAAGAGAACCAATAATCTTATGAGTGCTTTGTGAACAAATATCTGCACCAGCTTCTAAGGCTGACATAGGCAATTTTCTTGAAAATGCTAAATGAGGTCCATGGGCTTCATCAACAATTAAAGGGATATGGTAGCTATGAACTATTTCAGCAATTTTTTTAATGTCTGTGGCTACTCCATAATATGTTGGATTAATTAAAAGCAATGCTTTTGCATCTGGATTATCTTTTAAAGTTTTTTCAACAGTTTTTGGTGATACACCATGGGCTATCCCTAATTTTTTATCTAATTCAGGTTGCATGAAGATTGGAATAGCACCACTTAAGATAATGCCACTGGTAACTGATTTATGAACATTTCTTGGAACTATTATTTTGTCACCATCAGATACCACTGACATGATCATAGCTTGTATTGCGCCAGATGTTCCATGAATTGAAAAGAATGAAGCATCAGCACCATAAGCATCAGCTGTAAGTATTTGGGCTTTTTTTATTGGTCCTGTTGGATGATGGAGGCTATCTACTAATTTAAAGACTGTTACATCAATTTTAAATGGATTTTCCCCAATGAAATTTTTAAATTCTTCATCTATACCAACGCCTTTTTTATGTCCAGGTACATGAAAAGGTAATGTATCTCTATTTACATACTCCATCAATGCATTAAATAAGGGAGTTTCATTTTGATCAAAGTTATACAAAAAATACACCTTCTTTCAAGTTATTGACAAATTTTTCTTAGAATGAAAATATAGATACTTTATAAAGATAGTATATGCAGAATTGTAACTTTACTACATGTTATTTTAATCAAATGCTGGTATAAAAAATAATAATGCATAAAAATAATTAAAATTGAGAATAATTACTTAAGAAAGTAATTAAGGAGGTATATATCGTGTCAGTAATCGAATTAAATAAACGAGATGGCAGTGTTGCTAAAAGTGCGAAAAAATGTCGTAAGAGAGGCAAAATACCAGGAATATTATATGGAAAGAATATTAATAACTTTATGTTTGAAATTGGAGAAATGGATTTAGTTGACGAAATTACTGCCAATGGTCAATATGGGGTTATGAATGTCAATTATAATGGCAAAGAACATAAAGCATTAATAAAAGAGATGCAGAGAGATCCTGCAACAAATAAAATAATACACTTAGATTTAGAAGAGGTATCTGCTGGAGAAAAAGTTATATCTACGGTACCAATTCATTATATTGGAGAAGAATATATAAATAAAAAAGGGATTGTTTTACAAAAAGAAAAGGATAGTGTTAAAGTTGAAGGAAATGTAGATTCTTTACCTAAATATTTAAATATCAATATTGGTACTGGTACAGTAGGCGATGTTTATAAATTTGGAGATTTGGAAATAGGCTCTGAAATTTCAATAGTGGATGATTTAAATTCAGTTATTGCGTCAGTAATTTATGAAAGAAAGAGAGTGGCTGATGATATGGAAATGGCAGCTGAAGAGAATGAAAGTTAAAATATCTTTTTAAAATATAAATTTTAAAGAATAAAATATTGATTTTTATTAAGCTACAAGTAATAATATACATGTAGCTTTTTTTTATATGATTAAAAATATTTTATAGTATAAGATGTAAGTTTAATGACTTAATTTAGGAGGTATGAGTATGATATACAAAGAGAAATTTAATGAGTGGTTAAATTCAGCAGTTGTAGCTGAAGAAGTTAAAGAAGAATTAAGGTCAATCAAGGATGAAAAAGAATTAGAAGACAGATTTTACAAAGATTTAGATTTTGGAACAGGCGGACTTAGAGGAGTTATAGGTTTTGGGTCTAATAGAATGAATGTATATACAGTATCAAAAGCAACTCAAGGTTTTGCTAATTATTTAAATAAAAGTTTTGAAGAGCCATCTGTGGCCATTGCATATGATTCAAGAAATATGTCAAAGGAATTTGCTGAAGCAGCTGCTTTAACTTTATGCAGCAATGGAGTAAAGGTATTCTTATATGAAAGCTTAAGACCTACACCAATGTTATCTTTTGCAGTTAGACATTTAAATTGTAATGGTGGTATTATGGTAACTGCTTCACATAATCCTAAGATATACAATGGTTACAAGGTTTATGATGAATTTGGTGGACAAGTAACAGATGAAAAAGCAACTATAATAATAAATGAAGTAAATAATATAAAATCTTTTGATGAAATCAAGACTATATCAAAAGAAGAAGCTATAAGGGATAATCTTTTAACTTATGTAGGTGAAGAAGTTGATAAAGCTTACTTAGAACAAGTAAAATCTTTAACAATAAGAAGAGAATTAGTAGAAAAAAATGCTAAGGATTTAAAAGTGATTTATACACCGATTCATGGTACTGGAAATATTCCAGTAAGAAGAGTATTAAAGGAATTAGGTTATGAACAAGTTCAAGTTGTTAAAGAACAAGAGTTACCAGATGGAAATTTCCCAACAGCACCATATCCAAATCCAGAAGATCCACAAGTTTTTGAAATAGCATTAGATATGGCAAAAACTTCAAATCCAGATATAATATTTGGTACAGATCCTGACTGTGATAGAATTGGAGTTGTAGTAAAAGATAGCGAAGGAAATTACAGAGTATTAAATGGAAATCAAACTGGATTATTATTAACTGAATATATTTTATCAGCATTAAAGGAAGAAAATAAGCTTCCTGAAAATGGTGTTGTAATTAAAACTATAGTTACAACAGAAGGAGCTAGAGCTATAGCTACACATTATGGAATAGAAATAATGGATGTTCTTACTGGATTCAAATATATTGGAGAAAAAATAAGAGAATTCCAAGAAGCTGGAGATAGAAAATACTTGTTTGGCTTTGAAGAAAGCTATGGGTACCTAGCAGGAGAATTTGTAAGAGATAAAGATGCAGTAATAGCTTCAATGCTTATTGCTGAAATGACTTTATTCTATAAACAACAAGGAAAGAGCTTATATGATGGATTAATAGATTTATATAATAAATATGGATTCTTTAAAGAAGGTCTTGTTTCAATAGATTTAAAAGGTAAGGAAGGACAAGAAAAGATTGCTAAATGTATCGATGAATTAAGAAATTCTTCATTACCAGAAGTAAACGGAGTTAAAATTGCTACTAAGCTTGATTATAAATTAAGCAAAGAAGAAAATTTAATTACTGGAACTGAAAGCGTAATTAACTTACCAAAATCAAATGTATTAAAATATATACTTGAAAATGGTTCTTCATTTGTTGTTAGACCTTCAGGTACAGAACCAAAAATGAAAATATACCTTGCAGTTAAAGGCTCAAGTTTAGAAGATGCACAGAAGCAATTAGAAGTATTTAAAGGTAAAGTAATGGATATAGTTAACGAAAAATTAGCATAATTAATTTTAATAAAAGCTACTGATTTTTTTCAGTAGTTTTTTTGTTGTATTAATTCATAAATATATCGCTTTTATTTGAAAGTTTTTCTATAATAATGTATTATGTAATGAGATAATTTGCAAAGGAGTGTTAATAATGGATTATAGGTCGCAAATTAAAGAAAAAATGGGGAAATTGCTATTCTTAGAAATGAATATTGAAGGTTTTAAGGAAAGCATAGGCATTCCAAAATATGTAAAATTCAAAAACAAGGATTTATATCTTCCAATAAGTACAGAATATATAAGTTCTAATATTGAAAATGAAATAAAGATTAAAAATCTTCCAATATATTATTTTATAGAAGGCATGTTCATAGCTTTTGGCTGTGATGAAAATTTAAGGTTTAATGACGATTATGAACTTATATTAGATTATATAAAAGATACTGAAAATTGTATAAGATCTTTAATATCCAAGAATGTTAATGAAGAAAAATATTTAGAGGCTTATATTTTACTTAAGGGTTATTATTATTACTCAAAAGATAATGAAGTGCTTAAGAAGCTACTTTTAGTTGGAGAAAATATTAGAGAAAAGGATAAAGAATTTGGTGAAGTATTATTAGATGATATAGAGTATTGTGAAAAAAATAAAATAAAAATAAATGATTATCATTTATATAAAGCACTTATTTTAAAGGATAATGGTGAATTTGAGAAATCTAAAATAGAATTAAACGAGTATATTAACAAAGGCGGTAATATCACTGAGGAAATAAAAGTTTTAACAAAGGATATTGATAATATTACCAAGTATGAGAAAGCTATTGAGATGCTAAATGAAGTCCCTGAAAAAAGCCTTCAGTTATTATTAGAATTGGTAGAAGAATTCGATAGCAATCCACTTATTTATTATTATATAGGTGTTGCTTTTAGGAGATTGCAAAAATTTGAAGAAGCAATTCATTACTTAAGAGAAAGTATAAAGATTGAAAGTGGAATACTGGAAGTGGTAGTAGAGCTAGGATTAAACTATGCTTGCTTAGGAGAATATGAAGAAGCACTTATATACTTTAAAAAGGCTTTTGAAGCTTCAACAGATGTTGAAATCTGTACAAATATTATTATGTGCTACATAAACTTAAAAGATATGAAGAATGCAAAATTACATCTTGCTATAGCAAAGGAATTAAATTCTGAGGATGAAATTGTAAAAGAAATAGAAAATTTAATAAGTAAATAAAGGATGAGAAATATGAAGAGGAATATGAAGGAAAATTATATTTCTATCTTAAGATATAGGATATATTCATTAAGTAAAAAGGAATGTCTAAATGAGATTTTTAAAAGAAAAAAGGTCCATATCATATCAGGAAATCCAGAAGTATTATATAGAGGGCTAGATGATAAAGTTTTATTTAATAATTTTATTAGTGATGATGCATTAATTATTCCGGATGGAGTAGGCACACAAATTGCTGCCAAGATGCTTAAAACACCTGTTAGCGAAAAAATTGCAGGAATAGAGATTATGAAGGAAATAATAACTAAATGTGAAGAAGCTGGTGATTCTATATATCTTGTAGGTGCAGAAGAAGAAACATTAAAGACATGTGTTGAAAATTTAAAGAAAGATCATCCAAAACTTATTATTGCAGGATATAAAAATGGCTTTTTTGATTTAGACAACTGTGATGAGTTATTGGCAGATATAAAGAGAAAAAAACCTAAAGTGTTATTTGTAGCAATGGGATGCCCAAGGCAAGAAAAATTTATTATTAAATATTTTAACGAGCTTCCTGTGGAAATATTTATGGGTGTTGGAGGAAGTTTTGATGTTATAGCTGATAAAGTAAAAAGGGCTCCAAGATGGATGATTAATGTTGGTTGTGAATGGGCATACAGAGTAGCTAAAGAACCGTGGAGAATAAAAAGATTAGGAAGTATTCCAAAATTCCTTTTGAAAGTAGCTAGTAGCCGAGGTAATCAGGATGAAAAGTAAAAAAATATTTAAAGCAACATTTTTAGTAATGGTAATTACCATTGTCAGTAGATTTTTAGGGCTTATAAGAGATTCGCTAGTAGCGTATTATTTTGGTGCTAGTGCTATAACTGATGCATATAAAGCAGCGGTTATGGTGCCTGAAACATTATTTACCATAATAGGACTCGGTGTTTCAACTGTCTTTATTCCTATGCTTAGTAAAATAAGATATAGGGATAGTAAAAAAAAGATGTTTGAGTTTGCCAATAATGTAATTGGTATTCTCGTAATTTTATCCTTAAGTATATTTATTTTAGGAAATATATTTACAGAAAATATAGTAAATATAATTGCACCGGGATTTTCAAGGGAAAATATGGAGTTGGCAATTAATCTAACAAGGATAAGTCTTATAAATCTTCTTTTTATGTCAATCAATGTTTGTTTTTTATCTATACTGCAAGTATGTGAAGATTTTGTAATACCATCAATCTTAGGAATGTTCTTCAATGCACCAATAATACTATACTTAATAATATTTAAAGATGTGAATATCTTAGGTGTTACTATTGCCAATGTTATTGGAAACATATTAAGAGTGGTAGTACAAATACCATCCCTTTATAGACAAGGATACAATATTAAATTTAGGTTTAAAATTAATGATAATGATATAAAGAGAATGTTTATATTATTAGTTCCAGTAATAATTGGTGCTGGTGCAAACTCTATAAATATGGTGGTGGATACTAATATTGGTTCAACTTTAGGTGTTGGAATAATGTCTAATCTTGAATATGGACAAAAGATTATATCTTTTATTAATACAGCAATTACAACTTCAATTGTATCTGTTATGTATCCATTAATGGCTAATAAATTAAATGAAAAAGATAATAAAGAATTTTTACAATATCTAGTTAAAAGTATTGTTGTTATTGCATTTATTTTAATGCCAGTTACAGCAGGAATAATGATTTTAAATAAAGATGTAGTTACAATTATTTTTGCAAGAAATCAATTTGATGCTACTGCTGTAAGATTGACATCTTTAGCTATATTAGGATATTCATTTTCAATTCCATTTACAGGTATAAGAGATATATTAAATTCATCACTATTTGCCATGGAAAAAACAAAAACTACCGCTTTTAATGGAATAATAGGTGTTGCAACAAATATTATTTTGAATATATATTTATCTAAAAGGTATGGAATAATAGGTGTTGCGTTGGCTTCATCTATTTCATCAGTGATAATAGCGTTGCTTTTATTTAGGGCAATAGTGAAATATACAGGACAAATTGATTTAAAGATTTTATTAGTAAAGTTAGCTAAAATCACATTAACAACAATTATGATGTTTTTAGCTCTTTTAGTATTTAATTATTTAACAGGAATTACAGGAGTAATTAAAATAATTATTGATGCAATAGTTGGAGCAGCATTATATGTGATAATTTCAATTGTGCTAAGGATAGAAGAACTTAATGAAGTACTAAGTATGTTAAAAAACAAAGTGGCAAAAGGGGAGAGATAATATATGAAAATTTTATTTATAGCTTGTTATTCTCCATTAATAAATAATTCTGCATCTATAGAAACACTACAGTATCTTAATAATTTAGTTAATGAAGGTAACGATATACATTTGCTTACAGTGGATTTTCCAAAGAACTCAATATATTATGATGAATATATTTTAAGCATGCTTAATCCGAAGGTTAAGATTCATAAAGTATCTGGTGGAAAGATATTTGAAAAAATAATGCCTAAGAAAGGTAATAATGGAGTAAATTCTAATAATAATTCTAGCAAATCAGCTTTAAAAGAATTATTAAAGAAAGGTAAAAAAATTATTGCCATACCTGATATGTATTTAAATTGGGCTAGAAAAGCTTCTAAAGTAGGTCTTGAATTAATGGATAAGGAAAGGTTTGATGTAATATTTTCAATGCATGAACCTCCTTCAAGTCATATATGCGCAATGTATATAAAAAAGGAAAATAAGGGTGTTCCGTGGATTACATATTGGAGTGACCCTTGGTTAAAGGATTCTACTAGAGAAAATATGGGATATATAAGACGAAAAATAGAAGGAGGATTTGAAAAAGATATTATAAATCTTGCTGATAGACATATTTTTGTTACTAAATCAAATCGTGATGATTATCTTAATAGTTATAATATACCGAAGGAAAAGACTTTCATTTTAACAAGAGGGTATGATGAAAAAGCATATGAAAAGATAAAAAGCACTGTGCCAGCAGAAAAGATAAATAAAGATAAAATAAACTTTATTTATGCTGGAGAAATTTTCTCAAAGCTTAGAAATACAAATCCTTTTGTCGAGGCATTAAAGATACTTGAGAAAAGAGATCCAGAAAGTTTTAAGAAATTAAATGTTTTATTCTTTGGTAATATTGACAATGAAGGTATGAAAAAAAATTTAGTTGATGTAACAGTTGTGGATGTTTCACCAAGGATACCTTACGACAAAGCGATATCTTATATGCTTAATGGTGATGTGCTAATGATTTTTGGTAATAAGAACTCAAGACAAATCCCTGCTAAGATTTATGATTATTTTGGAGCAGATGGAATAATATTTGTTATTTTAGGCGATGAAAATGATCCTATATTAGATGTGGTAAGAGATAAAGAAAAATGCATTGTTGTAAATAATAATCCAGAAGAAATTGTAGGTGGTATATATAAAATTTTTAATCATTTGGATAATGAAGATAAATTCCATCCGCTTAAGGAATATAAGTGGGAAAATATTTCAGGTAAACTTAATGATATATTAAAGGGGTAAAAGAATATGCATATTATGTTCATACCATCATGGTATTCCAATGTTAGAAATAAGGTTCATGGAAGCTTTTTTAAAGAACAAGCTTTAGAGTTACAAAAAGCTGGTGTTAAAGTAACAGTAGCATACAATGAAGTGTGGCCACTTACTATGCTGGGAAAAATTCATGAAGAAAAAGGTCTTAAGTATAATGTTGAAGATGGATTAAAGACATATAGATATAAAAATTATAACTATATTCCTAAGAATCCTTTAATGTTTAAAGTGTTTAACAAAAGGATGGAAAAATTATATAAAGAAATAGTGAAAAAAGAAGGAGCTATAGATATAATTCATGCTCAGTCTTCTCTATGGGGAGGAATAAGTGCTGCTTATATAGCAGAAAAATATAATATACCTTTAGTTATTACTGAACATTCCTCTGTAGAGAGAGGACCATATGTAAAGAAAAGCTATATACCATTTATTTGTGATTCTTATAAGAAAGCTCAAAAAGTGATAACTGTAGGTAATGGCTTAAAAAATGAAATAGAATCTTTAAGTGGAAGACAGGATATAGAAGTCATAGGAAATTTAGTGGATCTATCAAAATTTACTATTAAAAAAAGAATTAAAAATGAAAAGTTTATTTTCTTTTCACTGGCATTTTTAGAAGGTGAAAAAGGATTTGATACATTAATAAAGTCTTTTGCAAAGAAGTTTAAAGATAAGGAAGCAGTATTATATATAGGCGGGGATGGCAGTCAAAGATCTTGGTTAGAAGCTTTGACTGTGGAGAATGGTGTTAAAGATCAAATAATCTTTTTAGGAGCTCTTTCAAGAGATGATGTTTCAAAATGGATGAATAAATGTGACTGTTTTGTATTACCTTCTAGATATGAAACATTTGGTGTAGTGTATATTGAAGCTCTTGCCAGTGGAAGACCGGTTATAGGGGCTTTAAATGGTGGAGCAGAAGATATTATAAATAATCTTAATGGATATCTTATTCCAATAGATGATATAGATATATTGGCAGAAAAAATGATAGAAGTTTATGATAATATTGAAAGTTATGATGAAGAAGAAATAAGGATTGACTGCTTAAAAAGATTTAGTCCTAAGGTTATAGTAAATAAGATAATTTCTGTGTATAAAGAAGTTTTAAAATAGGGGGCATGAAAAATGGAATTTAAGGAAATGACCATATCAAAATTTATAGAAGATTTATCAGGTGATAAATCTTCACCAGGTGGTGGAAGTACAGCAGCTTTAGTTTCTGCACTTGCATCTAGTTTAAATGATATGGTATATTCTTTCACTGTTGACAAAAAATTATTTCAAAATCTTACAGAAGAAAATAAATCAAAAATGCTTAAATTTCAAGCTGAAACAAAAGAATTTACTAAGAATGCTTTGACTTTTATGGAAAAGGATAGAGCAGATTTTATGGCTGTTATGGATTGCTATAGACTTTCTAATGGCACAGAAGAAGAAAAGAATATTAGGAAAGAAAAGCTTAAATATGCAACGATAAAGGCAATGAATACGCCATTGGAGTTAGCAGAAAAATCTTTAGTATATTATGATAATATAAAATTTGCAATAACTTTTGGTAATAAGAATCTTAAATCAGATGGAATTGTAGCAGCTATATTGCTTAATGGTGCAATAGAAAGTGCAATTATAAATGTGTTGATAAATTATAAATCACTAAAATCATATGAGGAATTTAAAAATATTCCAGAGAGATGTAATGAAATATCTATGAAATCAAGAGTTTTAAAAGAAGAAATCTGTAGTGGATTTTATAATGAAATATAAAACAGAGGATGCTTAGCATTCTCTGTTTTACTTTTAGATTATTTTTCTGGTAAATCATTTAAAGATTTAAATTCATATCCCTCATTTTTAAGCTGAGTTATAACATCCTTTAAGACATGGGTATTGGTTTTAGATACAGCATGAAGAAGCATGATACATCCAGGATGAACTCCAGAGGTAATCTTTTTAATAGCCATTTCTTTGCTTGGCTGATTATCAATAATCCAATCTTTATAGGCAAAGCTCCAAAAAATTGTCTTATAACCTAATTCCTTTGTTTGTTTTAAAGATGTCAATGAGTATTTACCCATTGGTGGACGGAAGAATTTAGGCATTTCTGAATCAGTAATTTCTTTATAGGCATCTTCAACTTCAGTAAATTCTTTGATGAATTTTTCTTTGTCAGTAATTGAAGCCATGGAAGGGTGGTGAGAAGAATGATTACATACTAGATGTCCTTCTAAATTCATTCTTTTAATTATTTCAGGGTTTTGAATGATGTATGGTTTCACCACAAAAAATGCTGCTGGTACATTTTCTTCCTTTAAAACATCTAATATTTTTACAGTGTACCCATTTTCATATCCTTCATCAAATGTTAAATAAATTATTTTATTTTCTGTATCACCAACATAATAAGCATCGTAGGTATCTAAAAACTCAGCACTTTCTTTTGGACATTCAGGACTTTGATTATTTCCACGATTAACAAAGTACCAGTTTAATTCTGAGTTTTCTGGGGCTGATTTATTTTGAATGCTATAACTGTTGGCAGAAATAAAATTACATGCCATTAAAATTAGTAAAGAAAAGATAAAAATATTTAGGCTTTTATTTTTCACTATTAAAACCTCCTATTAAGTCTTTTAAATCTATTTTTAGTAAAAGCAGATAATATAAACATGGAAAAATTTAAAATAGTATTGATAATGAGTTAAATTAGGAATGAACTGTAAAATAAATGAGTAAAAAGAAGTAGGAGTATGTTAAAATCAAAATTTAGATTAAGTAGCCTAACAAGGGAAATTAATTATTATTTTAAAAAGCGATAATAATATTATTGTGTTGAAATAAAATTATATCTAGAGTATAATCTTAAAGTATTAGTTAAGGTAAGAAAGGAATGTACATAGATGAGATTAGGAATTGTAGGATTACCAAACGTAGGAAAAAGTACATTATTTAATGCGATAACAAAAGCAGGTGCAGAATCAGCTAACTATCCATTCTGTACTATAGAACCAAATGTTGGTGTTGTAAGTGTACCAGATAGGAGATTAGATGTATTAGAAAAAATGTATAATACAAAGAGAAAAGTCTATACTACTGTAGAATTTTATGATATTGCAGGATTAGTTAAAGGAGCTTCAAAAGGTGAGGGATTAGGAAATAAATTTTTATCTCACATAAGAGAAGTTGAAGCTATTGTTCATACAGTAAGATGTTTTAATGATGAAAATGTTGTACATGTTGAGGGAAGCGTTGATCCAATAAGAGATATTGAAACTATAAATTTAGAATTAATATTTGCTGACCTAGAAGTTCTTGAAAGAAGAATGGAAAAGGGAGTTAAGCTTGCTAGATCAGGCGATAAAAAAGCAAAGGTTGAATATGAAATAATGGAAAAAGTTAAGGCTCATTTAGAATTAAATAAGCCTATAAGAACTTTAGAAGTTAATGAAGATGAAGAAGCATTCATTAAGACTTTATTTATGATTACTTCTAAGCCGGTACTTTATGCATGTAACATATCTGAAGATGATATGATGAGCGGAAACTTAAACAATGAATATGTTCAAAAGGTTAGAGAATATGCAGAAGCAGAAAACTCTGAAATAGTAGTTGTTTGTGCTAAGCTTGAAGAAGAACTTTCAGGTTTAGAAGATGAAGAAAAAGCAGAAATGTTAGAAGAATATGGCTTAACTGAAGCTGGCTTAGATAAACTTATAAGAGCATCTTATAGATTGTTAGGATTAATAAGTTATCTTACAGCTGGAGTTCAAGAGGTTAGAGCTTGGACTATTAAAGAAGGTACAAAGGCACCTCAAGCTGCTGGTAAGATACACACTGATATTGAAAGAGGATTTATCAGAGCAGAAGTTGTGGCTTATAATGATTTAGTTGAATGTGGCTCAGAAGCACAAGCTAAAGAAAAAGGAAAATATAGATTAGAAGGCAAAGATTACGTTATGCATGATGGTGACGTAGTTAACTTTAGATTTAACGTTTAATATTTTAAATTTCCTTATAACTCTACATGGATTAATATTCATGTAGAGTTATTTTTTCGATAAAGTTGTTTTAATGTCAATAAATATAGAATAAATACTAAATAAATCTTGAAGGATACTGTAATTTTATATAGAATATATAATAGAGTGGTTAAAACGGTATAATGTAGCAGTTATGCACATATGAAACAAAATCAATTTAGTATAGAAATAATATGCAGAATTAGAAAAGGTTATAGTAACTATAGAAAATGAAAATAGTAAGTGTATAGAGTAAAAAATGTTGTAAGTATATTTGTATACTAAGTACTTAAAGCTCTGTAGCGTAAAAATGGACAGCTATAATAAAAGGAGTTAATTTTATGGAATTTAATCATATTTCAGTTTTATTAAATGAATGTTTAGAAGGATTAAATATCAAAGAAAATGGTATTTATGTGGATGGAACTTTAGGAGGTGCAGGACATTCAAGTGAAATTTTAAAGAGACTTTCGAATGAAGGAAGACTCATAGGAATAGATCAGGATACTGATGCGTTGAAAGCTGCAAAGGAAAGATTGAAAAATTATTCAAATGTTACATTTGTACATAGTAATTTTTCTAGTATAGAAAATGTTTTAAACAATTTAAATATTGATGGTGTTGATGGAATACTTATGGATTTAGGCGTGTCTTCTTATCAACTTGATGAAGGAGAGAGAGGATTTAGCTATATGAAAGATGCTCCCCTTGATATGAGAATGAATAGGGATAATGACTTTTCTGCATATAATGTCATAAATGAGTATTCAGAAGAAGATTTATATAGAATTATAAGAGATTACGGCGAAGAAAAGTTTGCAAGAAGAATTGCCAGCTTTATTGTAGAAAATAGACAAGAAAAAAATATTGAAACAACTTTAGAACTTGTTGAAATTATAAAGAGTGCTATACCTGCAAAAGCGAGAAGAGAAGGACCACATCCAGCTAAGAGAACTTTCCAAGCAATCAGAATTGAAGTAAATAGTGAACTTTCTATATTAAATAAAACTATAGAGGATGGAGTAGGAAAACTTAATAAAGGCGGTAGAATGGCAATAATAACTTTCCATTCTCTTGAAGATAGAATAGTAAAAAATAAATTTAGAGATTTAGCTGTTTCGTGTAGATGTCCTAAAGAATTCCCAGTTTGTGTCTGTGGTGAAAAAGCAAAAGTAAAAGTTATCTCAAGAAAAGCCATAGAACCTACGAAAGAAGAAGTGGATATAAATCCAAGAAGTAGAAGTGCTAAATTAAGAGTTATAGAAAAACTATAATTCTAAATAATAAATAAAATGTAGGGATGTGAATAAAATGGGTGCTAGGGAATATAATTATACAAGAGGAAACACCGCACTTGTACCTGAAAGAAAGCCGCAGTATGACAAAAACAAGAAGCAAAAAATCAAGGAAGAGTTACGAGCAAAGAAAATTAAGAAGCTTAAGGTGAATTTAATTTCAAATGTGGTGGGGATTTCAGCTTTAGTTTGTATTCTTGGTGGAATAACCTTAGCAATTGATGGGTATGTTTATGATAGGCAAAATGAATTAACAGAAATAAAAGAAGAAACAGCAGCATCATCAGATATTAATGATGCATTAAAAGTAATGTTATTAAAATATTCATCTTTAGAAAATGTTAAGAACGTTGCTGAAAATGAATTAGGCATGGTATATCCTAACAAGGATAATACTATACTGATTGATATGTCTAAAGATTATTTTTCACATATCAATGAAGAAGAAAATAAAGAAAGTTTCCTCGATAAAATTAAAGGTATTTTTAATTAGGGAATCTAAGTGATGTTTTTATTTCTTTGAAAAAATATAACTATTCATTCTCTAATTATTTAATGGGGGAATGAAAGTGAAAAAAAAGAAGTTTAAAGATCGGGCGTTGATTCAAAAGAGACTAACATTAGTAGTATGGACAATTGTGGTAGTTTTTTTTATATTAATTCTAAGATTGTCTTATATTATGATTGTTAAGAGGGATGAATATTCATCCCGAGCTGAAGAGCAGTGGACAAGTGAAGTAAGTATTGATGCAAGAAGAGGAAGAATACTAGACAGAAATGGTGTAGAACTAGCAGTTTCGGCAAATGTTTATAGGGTTGATTTTGATTTAAACTCAGTTAGGCAGTATCTTAAAAATAACTCATTAACTAATGCTGATATTGCTGGAAAAATTGCTGATGCCGTAGGCATGGAAGAAAATAAGGTTATGGAAAAACTTGAAACTAAGCTGGCTAGTGGTGCTAATGCTGGTTCTGCAACCTTGATAAGAAGGATAGAAAAAGAATCTGCTGATAAGGTTAATAACTTAAATATTGATGGTGTAATTGTTTCTCCAGATACAAAAAGGTATTATCCTAAAGGGGAATTTTTAGCACATGTTCTAGGAAGCACCAATGTTGATGGACAAGGCCTTACAGGAGTTGAACTTCAATATAATGAATATTTATCAGGTGTACCTGGCGTGAGAATTTCTGAAATTGAACGTAATGAAGAAAATTTATCTTATACTATATCTAATTTTACAGAACCTATAGATGGAAAGGATGTTACCTTAACAACTGATTCTAAAATACAAGCTATTGCAGAGAAGGTGGCTGAAAAAGGATTAGTAGATAATCAAGCTAAAAGAGTATCTATTATGGTTATGAATCCTAATAATGGAGAAATATTAGCCATGGTTAATAAGCCGGATTTTGATCCTAATAATGCTTTTGATGGATTTGAAGATTTTTCTGGTGAAACTGATGGAGAAAAGCTACAAAAAATGTGGAGAAATAGCTTGGTAAATGATACCTTTGAACCAGGATCTATCTTTAAGGTTGTGACAATGGTAACTGCTTTAGAAGAAGGAATAGCTTCTGAATCAGATACTTTTGAATGTGGAGGAAGCCTTCAAGTTGGTTCTCATACCATTAAGTGTTGGAAGACATCAGGTCATGGTAGTCAAATTTTACCTCAAATTTTACAAAATTCATGTAATGTTGGATTTATGAAGTTGGGCGAAAAAATTGGTAAAGAAACATTAAATGAGTATATTAAAAAGCTTGGATTTGGTAAAACTACAGGTATTGATTTACCAGGTGAAGCATCTGGTATAGTAAAAAAGACTGAAAGTATTACAGAATCAGATTTAGCAACTATTTCATTTGGACAAACTAATACAGTAACTGCTATTCAATATATGCAAGCATTCAATGCTCTTGCTAATGGTGGTAGTTTAATACAGCCTCATATACTTAAGGAAGTATCTCACTATGATAATACTGGTACTAAAATAGTAGATGAAACTTTTGAACCAGTAATTTCTAAAAATGTGTTGTCGGCTAAAAGTACAGCTACTTTAAGGGATTATTTGGAGAGAACAGTAAATGAAGGTGGTTCAAATAAAAGCTATATAGAAGGATATCACATAGGCGGTAAGACTGGAACAGCACAAAAGGTTAATTCAGTAACTGGAGGATATGAAAGCGGAAAGTATATTTCATCTATGGCTGCAATGGCACCTATAGATTCACCGGAAATTACAGCTTTCATAAGTATTGATGAACCAAGTAATGGAGCCTATTATGCCGGTGTTGTAACTGCACCACTTATGAAAATACTTTTGACAGATATATTCAATTATATGGATTCGGAATTTTCTGAAGACTATAATGCGGTAGCAAGGGATATTTTAATTCCAGAAATTCGTGGAAAATCTATAGAAGAAGCAAAAAAAATTTTAAAAGATGTAAATTTAGAGTATAATATAGAGGGTAGTGGGGAGAGTGTAACAAATACTCAGCCATATCCAGGTTATACAGTGAAAGAAGGAACCAAAATAACAATTTATACTGGAGATGCAGTAGATAATAATAAGGTATCTATGCCAGATTTAACAGGATTTTCAGTAACCTCAGCTGAAGATGTCCTTGACAACTTAGGTATAAAATATATCCTTGAAGGTGATGGTTTTGTTATTGATCAAAGTATTCCTGCGGGTGAAGTAATAACCACAGGTTCAAATGTTAGGTTAACTCTTAGTGATGATTATGGAGATTAACTTTTTTCATTTTTAGCATGTGGATTTACACATGCTATTTTTTATGCGAAGCATTAAAAATGCTATTGAGTAAACATTTAATGATAATTAAGGAGAGATAGAAGATGAAATTATTAGAGTTATTAAATGGTGTAGATTATAAGGTTTTACAAGGAAGCGATGAAAAGGAAATTAATAAAATACAGTATGACAGTAGAAAGATTACTGAAAATGACTTGTTTGTATGTTTAAGTGGATTTGAAGTTGATGGTCATGATTATGCAGTTAATGCAATAAAAGCTGGAGCTACAGTAGTTATGTGTGAAAAAGATTTAGATCTCAATACTATACCTGAGGAAGTAACAGTTTTAAGAGTTACTGAAGGTAGAAAAGCGTTAGCTATTATGTCTGCTAATTTTTATGATCATCCAACAAAAAAATTAAAGCTTATTGGAGTTACTGGTACAAATGGTAAGACTACTAGTGTATATATTTTAAAATCAATACTTGAAAAATCAGGAGAAAAAGTTGGACTTGTAGGGACTATAGCTAATTATATAGGAGATGAAAAAGTTAAATCAGAAAGAACAACACCTGAATCATTAGAACTTCAAAAGTTATTTAAGGATATGGTTGATAAAGGATGTAAATATTGTGTAATGGAAGTTTCATCACATTCATTAGAGTTAGATAGAGTTTATGGATGTAATTTTGAAGTAGGAATTTTCACAAATATAACAAGAGATCACTTAGACTTCCACAAGACTTTTGATAATTACTATAATGCTAAATTTAAATTATTTGAAAGAAGCAAAATTTCTGTTATAAATATTGATAATAGCTATGGTTATAGAGTATTAAATGATGTTGAAAAGTTAGGCAAAAAAACAGTAACTTATTCAATAGAAAATTCAAGTGATTTTAGAGCAGAAAATATTAGACTTGAAGAGAAAGATATACTATTTGATTGCAATAATACTTCATATAAGTTTGTTTTACCAGGTGAGTATAATATATATAATGCTTTAGGAACAATTGCTGCAGCGAAAGAATTAAATATTTCAGAAGAATGCATAAAGTCAGGACTTTTAGATGTAGTTGTACCTGGAAGATGTGAAAGAATTGGAGATAAATATGATATACCTTATGAAATAATCATCGATTTTGCACATACACCAGATGGTATGAAGAATATTTTAGAAACATTGAAATCATTTGCAAAGAACAGACTTATAGCTGTTTATGGAAGTGGTGGCGATAGAGACAAAATTAAGAGAGCTGAACTTGGGAGAGTTGGAAGTGAAATTGCTGACCTTGTTATTATAACTTCTGATAATCCAAGACATGAGGATCCAATGGCTATTATTAAGGATATAGTTGTAGGTATAGAAAAAACAAATTATCTTGCAATCGAAAATAGATCTGAAGCCATAAGATTAGCTTTAAAAATGGCTGAACCAGGTGATGTTGTTGTTTTAGCTGGAAAAGGTCATGAAACATATCAAATTAATAATGAAGGCGTGATACATTTTGATGAAAGAGAAGTTGTTGATGAAATATTATCAGGAAAGTAGAGGAAAATAGATGGAATTTTCATTTGAAGAATTGGTAAGTGCTCTTGAAGGTGAGGTAGTTATTAATAATGATTATAAAAAGTTTAAATGTACTTGTATAGATAATAGAAAAGTTACAGAAGATTGTATATTTTTTGCAATTAAAGGTGAAAAATTTAATGCTAATAATGTAGCAATAGATGTTCTTGAAAAAGGAGCATCTATTGCTGTAGTGGATGAAGTTAACTTTAAAAAGGAAGATGCTATGGGAAAAGGTATTGTAATTAAAGTAGATAATACAGTTAAATCAATGCTTAAATTAGCTAATTTCTATAGAAGAAAATTAAATCTTAAGGTTATTGGAGTTACAGGTTCTTGTGGCAAGACTTCAACAAAGGATTTAATTGCAGCTGTATTAAGTACAAAGTATAATGTATTTAAAACAGAAGGTAATTTTAATAGTGAAATAGGACTTCCACTTATGATATTGAAGCTTACATCTAAGCATGATGTAGCAGTTTTAGAAATGGGCATGAGTGACTTAGGAGAAATTAAGATATTAGCAGAAGCAGCAGAACCAGATATGGCTGTTATTACGAATATAGGTCTTTCTCATTTGGAAAATCTAAAGACGCAAGATAATATACTTAAAGCTAAGATGGAAATTGCAGAATACTTCACAAAAGATAATATATTAGTGGTAAATGCTGAAGATAAAAGGCTTAAACAAATTCATTCTGATAATTATAAAATTGAAAAAATTGGATATAATAACGAATATGATATTTACGCATCTAATATTATATTAAGAGAAGATAGTGTAAAGTTTACTGCTAATTGTGGAGATGATAAATTTGATTTTGAATTACCTATGGCAGGAAAGCATAATGTATTAAACATGATGTTGGCTATAGATATTGCAAAAAATCTAAATGTATCCCTTAAAGATATGAACGAAGGACTTTCAAATTTAAAGGCTACATCTATGAGATTAGAAACTGAAAAAACTAATAAGATTACTATTATAAATGACTGTTATAATGCTAGCCCAGATTCTATGAAATCTTCCATAGAAGTATTAATGACTAAAGCAGCAAGTAGAAGAGTTGCTATATTAGGAGACATGTACGAACTTGGAAGTAAAACGGAAGAAGCACATGAAGAGGTAGGTTCATTTGCAAAAGGTAAAATAGATTTATTAATAGTTATCGGTGAAAATGTTAATAACTATGAAAATGGATTTGGCAGTGAGCATATTAGAAAATTTGCTTCAAAAGATGATTTTTTTGAAGAAGTAGATAATCTAATTAATAAAGATGATGTTATATTAGTTAAGGCTTCTAGAGGGATGAGATTTGAAGAAATAATATCCAAGTTAAAGGAATTAAAATAAAACGAAGGAGGTGAACTGCTGCTGAGCAGTTTATATGGGGGAGACTTTAATAAATTTTGTAAGTTCTAAGTTAGGAATAGGCTTGATATTATCTATAATATTTTCATTGGTGTCTGGACCAATAGCAATTCCATTATTAAGAAAGTTAAAGTTTGGCCAGAACATTAGGGAAGAAGGTCCAGAAAGTCATTTAAAAAAAGCTGGAACGCCAACAATGGGTGGAATTCTTTTTATTTTATCCTCCTTAATAGTTATGCTTATTTTAGGGTATAAATTTAATGATAAAGCAATGATTGCTTTATATTCATTAATTGCATTTGGGTTTATTGGATTTTTAGATGATTTGTTAAAAATACTTAAAAAGCAAAGTGAAGGCTTAAAGCCAGGACAAAAAATGATATTATTATTAATATTTTCTATAGCTTTAGCTATTTACGGGTATTATAATTTAAATACTAATTTGTTAATTCCTTTTACTTCATTTGAAATACCATTAGGAATTTTATATATTCCTTTTGTGGTAATAATATATGCAGCTACAACCAATGCCGTTAATCTAACAGATGGATTAGATGGATTAGCTACATCAGTATCAATTTTAGTTTTAACATTCTTTACAATTGTATGCTTTATGATGAAAGAAACATCTTTAGCTGTATTTTGCGTAGTATTGATAGGTGGACTTATAGGATTTTTAAAATATAATGCTTATCCTGCAAAAATTTTTATGGGAGATACAGGATCCCTTGCAATTGGTGGTGCTATTTCCACTGTTGCTATAATATTAGAACAGCCGTTATTAATAATAATAGTAGGAGGAGTTTATGTATTTGAGACTTTATCAGTTATAATACAAGTTACTTCCTTTAAATTAACAGGTAAAAGAGTATTTAAAATGGCTCCTGTACATCACCACTTTGAAAAATGTGGCTGGTCAGAAATAAAAATAGTTACAGTATTTTCACTTATTACAGCAGTTTTATGTTTAATAGGATTCTTAGCATTGTAAAATAGGAGGAATGTCTGTGATATTAGACAATAGGAATCAAAATAAAAACATAGGAAAAGTCGATTTGGGAGTTTTATATACAATACTTATATTATTGGCAATTGGTGTTGTAATGATATATTCAGCAAGTTCATTTTACTCAATGTTTCACTATAATGATAGTATGTTTTATTTAAAGAAGCAGGGGATCATGGCTGTTATAGGCTTGGTGGCTATGTTTTTTATGATGAATTTTGACTATCACAGACTAAAAAAAATAACACCGAAATTATTGATAATTACTATTCCATTATTAATAGCAGTATTTTTTTTCCCAGCAGTAAATGGTGCTAAAAGATGGATTCAGCTTGGTGGATTGTCATTTCAGCCATCAGAGCTTACTAAATATGTGGTAGTATTATTTCTTGCTTTAAGCATTGATATTAAAGGTGATGGAATAAAAGATTTTTGGACTGGAATAGTACCATATCTTGCTTTATCTGGTTTTTTTGCAGCTTTAGTTTTAGCTGAAAAAAATTTAAGTATTGCAGCAATTATAATGATTGTTACATTTATCTTACTTTTTATCTCTGGTGGGAAAATTAAGCACTTATTTGGAATAGTGTTACCGACATTATTGACTTTAGCAATATTTTTTATCTTTAGTTCGGATTACAGAAGAGCTAGAATGCTTAATTTTATTGATCCGTGGAAGGATGCTGCTGGTGATGGATATCAATTGATTCAATCATTTTATGCATTAGGGTCAGGTGGTATAACTGGACTTGGTCTTGGACAATCAAGACAAAAAACATTATATATGCCTGAACCGCATAATGATTTTATATTTTCAATAATTGGCGAAGAGCTTGGGTTGATAGGATGTCTACTTATTATTTCTTTGTTTATAATTTTTATATGGCGTGGTGTACGTATAGCTATTAAAGCTAAAGACACATATGGTAAGTTATTAGCAATGGGAATTACATCTATTATTGCAGTGCAAGCTATTATAAATATAGCAGTTGTAACTGGTTCTATGCCGGTTACTGGTGTTCCAATGCCATTTATAAGCTATGGTGGTACATCGCTTGTCATTAATTTGACGGCAATGGGAATATTGTTAAATATATCTAGGCAAATTGAATCTGATGTTAGGTAAGAAGATAGGGCCTCTATTTTAGGGGTTCTTTATTATGTAAAAAATTATAATGAAAATTATAGAGTAAAATGATATTATATTAGTATAAACTAGGATAAGGATGTAAAATAAAGCAATGAATGAAGTAAAAGAATACATTAAGATTAAAAAGAAAAAAAAGGTAAGAAAAAAGATTTTTATGATTTCTACAGTAGTATTAATAATATTAATAGTTTTCTTTACTAAATCACCACTATTTAATTTAAAAACAATTACTGTGGAAGGTACATCAAATATTTCTGCTGAATCAGTGTTAGAAACTGTAAATAATAGGATAGGTAAAAACATTTTTATCTTGAACAGAAATAAAATGATTAAAGATATATTGAGTGAACCGTATTTTTTGTCAGCAAAGATAAGAATGAGTGGAATTAATTCACTAAATATAATAGTTACTGAAGAATCACCTGTTTTTTATACAAAATATGATAGTAATTTTTATATATTTAATGATAAAGGTGTTCTAATAGAAATTGCAAACAATATTGAAGGAAGAAACTTAGTTGAGATTACTGGTGTAACTACAGAGGAGCTTCAATTAGGAAAGCAGATAATCAATAATGAACATATTATTAATATACTAGGAATTTTATATCCATATATTGCTGAAAATACGGAAAGTATAAAATTTGATAGATTTGATTTATCTAAGTTATACGATATAAAAGGGTATATGGGAAAGATAGAAGTATTTTTTGGAGAAATAACTGATTTCCATGAAAAAATAAATGATGTATATAATATTATTTTAAATGGAAATGTAGGGATTACAAATGGGTATATTGATGTGAGTATTAAAAATATGCCAGTAATCAAGAAGAATGAAGAGTAGGAGGAGTTAATTTGAAAAGAGTTGCATCACAATTAGTTGTAGCTGTAGTATGCGGATTTTTAGGTTTTTTATTAACATATCAATTCAAATTGTTAAGCAAAAAGAATGAACTGACTAATTCATATGAGAATTCAGATATTTTGAAAGAAGTAGAAAGTCTTAAAAAAGAAAAAGAAGAGCTTGAAGAAGCTAATGCTACTTTCAATGAAGAAATAAAAGCTTTAGAAGAGAAAGCAACTAGTGAAGGTGAATTAGAAGCTGAGGTAAAGAAAAAGCTGGATAATGCTAGAATGCAACTAGGACTAGTGGATGTAAAAGGACCAGGTATTATCATTACTTTAACCCCTAAGACATCTATCTTTGGTACTAACACATCGGATAGCATTAGGACAATTACAGAAGATGAACTTGTATATTTAGTAAATACATTATGGTATTCAAGAGCGGAAGCTATATCTATAAATGATATTAGAATAACTCCTCAAACCGGTATAAAAAATGCTGGTTCATCAATATCTATAGGTTCTGCAGGAAGAGTAGATTCAAGTAGCGAAATTATAATTAAAGTTATAGGAGATAAGTCTAAATTAAATGTTGGAGTTAGTTATGGAGGATCTTTAGAAACAGGAGCACTAAAGAACTATACCAATGATGTTAAGAGCAGCGATGAAATAACTATTACAAAAACAACACAGACTTTAAGAAGTGATTATTTAATACCTGTACAATAGGAGTGAGATTTATGATAGCATTTATAGGATTATTATTGGGAGTTTTTTTAGGATTATTATTTGATATTAATATACCAGATAAATTTTCACCATATATGTCAGTGGCTGTATTAGCTTGCTTAGATTCAGTTTTTGGTGCATTAAAAGCTAATCTTGCTAATAAGTTCCAACCAGATATTTTTATTTCAGGTTTCTTTGGAAACGCTATTCTTGCTGCAGCTTTAGCTTATCTTGGCGATAAGCTTGGAATTCCTATTTATATAGCAGCAGTAATAGTATTCGGAGGGCGCATATTTGATAACTTTGCTATAATCAGACGTATTGTATTAGAGAAATATAAAAATAGGCAAAGGAGTGAGTAGATGAAAAACTATAAATATAAGTTTTTTATCTTTATAGCGTCACTTATTATTGGATTTTTAGCATCTAATAATTTTAATATAAATTCTATGTCAAACTTATTTAAAATGAATGCACAAGAATATAAGAATGCTTCAGAAGAAAGGAATATGCTATACGAAAGTATAAGTGATTTGAAGGAAGAAAATTATAATCTACAAGAGCAATATAATAGTTATATTAATGATGAAACTGATTCAGCTAATATTGTTGATAACATGAGTTCTCAATTAAATGATTATTATGCCATTGGGGGACTTACTGAAGTAGAGGGCCCTGGAATTGTAGTTAAAATAGAAGATGGAGATTATGATATAAATAGTGACAGTCAGGAGGAAGTAAATAGAAGAACCCTTCATGATATTGATGTTGCTATGATAATAAATGAACTAAGATATATTGGTGCTGAAGCGATAGCTTTAAACAGTTATAGAATTTTAAATAATACAGGTGTAACTTGCAATTGGGCTTTTATCGGCTTTGAAGATGAAAGCATGGAGATGGCTCCTTTTTATTTTTATGCCATTGGTAATCCTGAACAATTAGAGACAGCTATAAAAGCTGAAGGAAGTTATATTAATGAACTTATAATAAGAAAGCTAAAAGTTGAAATAAATGTTATGGAAAGTATAACTGTGTTACCTACAAAAAAGAGTTATGATTCTTTATACATGCATAGGAATGACAAATAATTGATAAAATATTTGAAAGTATATTAAAAAAATACGAAAAAAATGTTATAATTAGATAGTATTAATAAAGGAAATATATCTTTCATAAAGAAAATAATATATACTCTTATAAGAGGGGGTGATTAGGATTAGTATTAAAGATAAAATTAAGGGCTACTTGGATGAAATACCAGAAGGTGTAAAACTATTAGCCGTTTCTAAGACTAAGCCCATTTCTGATATTTTAGAAGCTTATGATGCTGGTATACGTGATTTTGGCGAAAATAAAGTACAGGAGCTTTTAAGTAAGAAAGATGAATTACCTAATGATATTAGATGGCATTTAATAGGGAAACTACAAACCAATAAAGTTAAATATATTGTGGGAAAGGTTTGTTTGATTCATTCGCTTTCAAGCATTAGATTACTTAATAAAATTGAATGTGAGTATGAAAAAAATAACTTAGTAGCCAATGTATTAATTCAAATTAATATCGGAAGAGAAGAGAGCAAGAGTGGAGTATTAGAAGAGGATATTGAGAAGTTAATTTTAGCAGTTGAAAAATGTAATCATGTTAAAGTTAAAGGTATTATGGTTATTATTCCTAAGGGTGATGAAGTTTCGAATAGATATTATTTCAACAAAAGTAAACATATTTATGATGATTTAAGTAAGAAGAGTTATAAAAATATACAGATGGAAATATTATCAATGGGCATGACCTCAGACTTTAAAATTGCCATACAAGAAGGATCAAATCTAGTTAGGATTGGGTCGGGAATATTTGGAAAAAGATAATATGAAAAGGAGAGATATAGTATGTTTGGAAAGCTAAAGGAAATAATAGGATTAGGTGAATATGATGAGGAGTTTGATGAACTAGATGATGCTGAAGAAGAGGAAAAAAATCAAATAGAGCCAATAATTCAAAATACTCATGGTACAAAGGTTGTTAATATTCATAGTAATAATACCGCAAAGATAATGGTTGTAAAGCCAACAGCTTATGAAGAGTCAAGAGAAATAGCTGAAGCTGTTAAAAGTAGAAAAATAGTTGTAATTAATACAAATAGTTTAGACACAAAAATAGCTCAAAGATTAGTTGATTTTTTAAGTGGTGCTGCTTGTGTATTAAATGCAGAATTCCAAGAAATAGAACAAAGAGTATATCTTTTATCACCTCAAAATGTTGAAGTGTCAAATGAATTAAAAAGCGAAATAAGCTCAAAAGCATTATTTAGCTGGAATAAATAGGGGGTGGTTTAAATAGGAATTATTCGTAATTTTCTTAGCATACTTGTGAATGTACTTAATATTACTATCCTTGCAGAAGTAATATTTTCATATATTCCTAATGCAAGAGCAATGAGTATTTATAATATTTTAGTTTCTATAAATAATCCTATTTTAGAACCTATTAGAAGGCTTCAAAGCATGTTTCTTGGAGACATGATGATTGATTTTTCTCCAATTGTAGCTATTTTGCTTTTAAACATGATAAGTGGAATTTTAATTTATTAAGTGGTGTATTATGATATCAAAAGAAGATCTATTGAAAAACTTTGCAAATGAAGATAAGGATTCTGTAATCAGAATTTATGATAATTTAATGTTAGCAAAAAATAAAGATATACCTGTATTTTCAAAAAATTTCTGTCCACCCAATATTTGGAGCTATTTTGTTGAGAATTTTAACAATAATAGTTTTATTGTTGAAGCTGATGGTGCTTATGATGAAGCTGATAGAAGAATAATATCATTTAATAATCAATATTTTTGTGAATATCCTTTTATTTGTCTTAAAATTACCAATAAATCGAAATTTAAAGATTTAACTCATAAGGATTATTTAGGTTCAATAATGTCATTAGGAATTGAAAGAGAAAAAATAGGTGATTTGAGAGTGGTTCATGATTATGCTGTAGTACCGGTATATGAGGATATAGCAAATTATATTACAACTTCTATGGAATTTGTAGGCAGATGTCCTGTTGAAATAGAGATTGTTGATAAAGAACATTTGCCTCAAAGTGTCTTTGAAGAAATAGTAATTAACATACCTTCACTAAGAATTGATAATTATGTTTCGAAACTTGCTAACGTATCTAGAGCTAAGGCTATTGAACTAATGCAAAATAATAAAGTTTCAGTGAACTATTGTAAGATTAAAGAAAAAAGCAAAGAAATACAGGAAAATAATGTAATAACTATTTCAGGTATAGGAAAATTTCGTACTGGCAGTATTGTTGGCAATACGAAATCTGGTAAAAATAAAGTAGTTATAAAAAAGTATATATAGATGAGGGGATATAGTAATGAAGTTAACTCCAATGGATATAAAGAACAAAGAATTCAAAAAAGCTATAAGAGGATATGCTACTGATGAAGTAGATGAATTTATGGAAGAAATAGTAGAGAATTATGAAGAAATATTTAAGGAAAATTCTAGACTTAAAGATACAGTAAGCAGAATAAGAGAAAAAGTTGAGCATTATGAAAAACTAGAAGATACAATTCAAAATACATTATTATTAGCACAAAATGCGGCTGATCAAGCAAAAGAAAGCTCTCAAAAAGAAGCTGATTTAATAATGAAGAATGCTAATGAAAGTGCTCAGAAGGTTTTAGATAAGGCTCATAATGATGTGATTGCTGTGAATGATGAGTATGAAAAGATTAAGGAAGAGTTCATTAAGTTTAGAGCTAAGTTCAGAAATTTTATGAATGCACAATTACAAACTTTTGATGAACTAGAAAAAGATTTAACTAAGAATTATAATGTTTCAGAGACAGTTGAAGATTTAGATTTAAGTTCTAAGGATATACATATTTCTGAAGAGAAGCTAGATGCAGTTGTTGGAGAGGATAATTCTAGCGAAGAAATGAAAGAAATAAAAAGTTTTTTTGCAAATAATTAATTAAAGAGACCTAAAGGTCTCTTTTAAATTTTATATAATTATAGATAAGATATTGAGGATAATTATTTAATATATTATAATGTTCAGAGAATTAATAAAAAATGGAGTTTTTGAAATGGACAATTTAATTTTTAATGTTACTGATGAATTTATAGGTGAAAGGATTGATAAATATCTTTCAATGCAAATTCAAGGTAAATCAAGATCTTTTATTCAAGGCTTAATTACAGATAAAAAAATCGATATTAATGGGTCTGAGGTAAAGAGTAATTATAAGTTACGTAAGAATGATATAATAAATGTTATTTTACCGGAACCAATTGAGTTAAATGTAACTGCTGAAAAAATAGATATTAATATTATATATGAAGATGAAGATGTAGTGGTGGTAAATAAAGAAAAAGGAATGGTTGTACATCCTGCGCCAGGTAATTATAAAGGAACATTAGTCAATGCTCTATTATACCACTGCGGAGATTTATCGGGAATTAACGGAGTTATTAGGCCTGGAATAGTCCATAGAATAGATAAAGATACTTCTGGTATATTAGTAATAGCAAAGAATGATGCAGCACATAATTTTTTAGCAGAACAATTTAAGGATCATTCAATAAGAAGAGAATATTATGCGTTAGTTGAAGGTAGGTTTAACAAAAAAGAAGGCACTATTGATAAGCCATTAGGACGTCATAAAAAAGAACGAATAAAGATGGCAATAGTTGATGATGGTAAGAGAGCTGTAACTCACTATGAAGTTTTAGAGGAGTATAATAAAGGTGTTACATTGGTAAAATGTACATTAGAAACAGGAAGAACTCATCAAATAAGAGTACATATGGCATCTATAGGTCATCCTCTAGTAGGTGATTTGGTTTATGGGCATAATAAACAAAAGATAAAGATAGAGGGTCAGGCACTGCACGCTAAAACATTAGGATTTATACATCCAAGCACAAGAGAATATATGGAATTTAATTCAGAATTACCAGATTATTTTAATGATATACTAAGAGAGTTAAGAAAATAAAGGAGCAAGTATTATGACTAAATTAAAAGCAAATTTATTAGATGAAAAAGCCATAAAAAGAAGTTTAATAAGAATTTCTCATGAGATAATTGAAAAAAACAAAGGAGTTAACGATGTTGTTTTAATAGGAATTAAGAGAAGAGGATATCCTTTAGCAAAAAGAATAGCTGAGAATATAGAACAAATTGAAGGAGTAAAAGTACCGGTAGGTTATGTTGATATTTCGTTGTATAGAGATGATATATCTGAAATACAAGATTTACCAGAAGTTAATTCTGTAGATTTAGGTGTTGAAGTAAAAGGAAAAAAAGTTATACTAGTAGATGATGTTTTATATACATGTAGAACTGTTAGAGCAGCAATAGATGCAATTATCGATGTGGGGAGACCACTTGGTATACAACTAGCTGTATTAATTGACAGAGGTCATAAGGAGCTTCCTATTAGAGCTGATTATGTAGGGAAAAACATTCCAACTTCAAAATCTGAAATCGTTGCAGTAGAAATTGAAGAAATAGATGGCAACGAATGGGTTAAAATTTACGAAGCTTAAGAGGAGATAAAAATGGAATATAATTTAATTGCAACCACAACATTTGGTTTGGAAGGAATAACTTCAAGAGAATTAAAGGCACTTGGATATGATGATTTAAAAGTTGAAAATGGAAAAGTTGAATTTATTGGTGATGAAATGGATATAGCTATAGCTAATGTTCACTTAAGAACAGCTGATAGAGTATTTATAAAAATGGCAGAATTCCAAGCTAAAAGCTTTGAAGAGCTTTTCCAAGGAGCAAAGGCAGTAAAATGGAGTGAGATAATACCTGTAGATGGTGTTATGCATGTAGTAGGAAAATCTGTTAATTCAACATTACATAGTGTTCCAGACTGTCAATCAATAGTTAAAAAGGCTATTGTAACAAGTATGAGTGAAAGCTATGGAGTAGATACTTTTAGCGAAGATGGTCCTGTATATAAAATTCAAGTGGCTATCCTAAAAGATAAGGTAACTTTATCAATAGATACAAGTGGAGCTGGTTTACACAAAAGAGGATATAGAGAAGATGCAGGAATAGCTCCGTTAAAAGAAACTTTAGCAGCAGCACTTGTTCTAATTTCAAGATGGAAAGGAGAATATGTATTAGTTGATCCTTTCTGTGGTTCAGGAACTATATTAATTGAAGCTGCCATGATTATGCAAAATATCGCACCAGGATTATGTAGAAATTTTGTATCAGAGACATGGCCTACAATAGGGGCAGATGTTTATGAACAAGTTAAAGAAGGAGCAGAAAGATCTATAAAAAATAAAGATATAAAGCTTATTGGTTATGATATTGATGGAAGAGTGTTAAAAGTAGCAAGATCTAATGCTGAAAAGGCTGGAGTTGCTAAGTATATTGAATTCCATAAGAGAGATTTTAAACAATTCTCAGCTTCAGAGCATAATGGATTTATTATAACAAATCCTCCATATGGTGAAAGACTTGGTGATAAGGAAGAAGTTGAAACATTATATAGATATCTTGGTGGTAATAAAAGAACTTTAGAAAGATGGGACTTTAATATTTTAACTTCTTTTGAAGGGTTTGAAAGACCTTTTGGTAGAAAAGCTACTAAAAACAGAAAATTATATAATGGGAGATTAAAATGTTATTACTATCAATATTTTGATAATAATTTAATTAAAAATGATGGAGATACATTATTAAATCGTATATAAGGAAAATGGGTGAATTAGCACCCATTTTTTATTCTTTCCTAATATTTAAATCTGTATAGTTTTTAGGATCTATATATAATGTATAGTTAGTATGATAGATAACCATACCTGGTTTAGCACCAGAAGGCTTTTTTAAATTTTTTACTAAAGTATAATCCACAGGAACTTTAGTAGAATTCTGAGCTTTACTATAGTAAGCAGCTAGAGAAGCAGCTTCCTCTAAAGTTGAATCAGGTATATCAGTTGCACAGATTATTACATGTGAGCCAGGTATATTTTTTGTATGAAGCCATAAATGATTTTTGCTGGCTAATTTTAAAGATAAATAATCATTTTGAATATTATTCTTACCTACATAAATATCTATTCCATCAGAAGAAATAAAATGTAATGGCTTTGATGTTTTGCTTTTCTTTGAATTTTTGTTTTGTTTTCTTTTTCTAATATACTCTGTTGTAATTAATTCATTTTTTATATCTTCAATCTCTTCATAATTATCTGCATTTTGTATATTTATTAAAACTGAATTCAAATATAGTAATTCTTCGGAGTTTTTCTCTAATTGTTCTTTGGCAGCTTCTTCAGATTTTTTTAGCTTATTATACTTTTTATAATAACTTTGAACATTTTCTGCAGGTGATTTATTAGGATCTAAATTTATAGTGATATCTTCATAGTCTTCACTATAGAAGTTATGTAATGTTATCTCTGAATCATTAGGATTTATACTATAGATAAATGATGTTAACAGGTCACCTTTAATTTTATAATCTTCCTTTGTTTTACACTTTGCAAGCATTGCATCAAGTTTTTCAGATTTTTTTAAGCAGCGGTCAATATTAGTATGGAGCAATCTCTGAAGATTTATAGATCTATTTTTTAATCTTTCTTGCTTATCTTTTTCTTTGTAGAATTTATCAAGTAAAACATTAGGATTAGGGAAATTTAGAGTTACACATTCAGCAAAACTATTTAACTTCATACAGTAAAATTCAACAAAATCTCCATTTTTAGTATAGATGTTATATTGTAAATTACTATTAAGTTGATGGATAAACTTGACAAAATAATTATAAAGTATAGTTGTTGTTATTTCATCTTCAGAGTAGGTACTAATCAAATCTTTATATAAGTTTTTTGATAATGTATTACTTACTCCAGTGAATATTTTATTAAATATCAAATTATTTAATTCTAGATTATTATTAGAGATAAATTCAGTAAAGTCTTTAAGTTGGAACTTGAATGGATTAAGCTTTGGAGAAACCGGTGGATAATTATATGTTACTCCAGGATAAAGAGTCCTAAAGCTATTAACATCTGAACCAACATGCTTGATACACTCCATAATCTTATTATCTCTTTCACGTACAAGAGATATATTACTATGACGACCCATTATTTCAACAATTAAATAATAAATGCTGTTAAATCCAAGCTCATCAGAAGATTCTATGCAAATTTTAATAAGTCTATCGCAATCAATTTGCTCAATGCCTAAAATCTTTCCACCTATAAGATATTTTCTTAATACCATTGTAAACATAGGTGCTTGAAGTGGATTTGGCTTACTTTCTTCTGTAATATGAATACGTGGATATTTAGGAGAGGATGATATTAAAAGTCTAATATTTTGCCTATTTTTTCTAAGTGTTAATATTATTTCATCTTTCTCAGGTTGATTTATTTTATCTATTTTTGAATTTATTATTGATTTTTTTAAATCTTCGACTAAACTATATAAGTAGATAC
This sequence comes from Clostridium sp. 29_15, assembly GCF_001916075.1. Taxonomy (NCBI): domain Bacteria; kingdom Bacillati; phylum Bacillota; class Clostridia; order Eubacteriales; family Clostridiaceae; genus Clostridium; species Clostridium sp. 29_15. The sequence continues at coordinate 49,374 of NZ_MNRT01000042.1, read as the reverse complement.
CGTCTAATGCCATAAGTGTCATCCTTTCTTTATGTTAATATCTAAGGTAAGTATAACATTTATTGTAATATATATTCAATGGATTATTGTCGTTAGAAAGTATAAATAAAATACTAGTGTTAGAGAAGGGTGTAGTATGAAAAGGCGTTTTTTTTCAGTTTTAATGACAATGTTTATAACCATAATGTTACTTAATGGTTGTAACACTAATAAAGAAATAAAAAATGATGAACAAAATCAAGCAAAAAAAGAAATACAATTAGAAAATGGAGCGTGTATTAATGAAATAAGTGGTGGGTATGATATTCTTAGTATTAAAGAAAGTGAGTATAATATTATAGATAACGAAAGATTTATCTTAAGTTTTAATAAAAACTCAGCTTCATATTTATATATAAGTAATCAGACCTATTATGTTCATTATGATGGTTCCGACATTGAATTAAGGGATAAAAGTGTACAAGCACCTTTGTTTTCACCTGATGGTAATTATTTGTTTTATTTTACTAAAGACCAATATCTACAACCAGTGATATATGATCTTAAAAATTCTGAAAAACTGGATCTTAAAATTAATTGTAGTATTTCAGGGACATATGCTACATGGTTTAGCAATGAGAAGATAATTTACTATGGAGTGAAAAAGGACAGTAAAACTAGCGGTATGTTTTCATATGATTTAAAAAGCAATGAAGAAAAATTGGAAGAAGAGATAAGTGGTGGGTATGTAAGTTTTATAAAATTCTTTGGTTCAGAAGTCATTTTCTTTATAGAGAAGTATAACGGAGAAAAATCGTTAAAATCACTAAAAGTTAATGGAGATGTTGTAGCTATATCTGATAACGTTGTAGAAGTTTATGATATAGAAATAATTGATGAAAATATTTATCTATTAGGTAGAATGAGTGATAATGTTTATTCATTATATGACTTATCAAAGAATAAAAGATTAATCTTTAATTTTCCAAGTAAAGTAATATTTGAAAAAGGATTAAGCCATACAGATAATGGTGAAATACTGTTTATTGGTAATAATGATGGCAGCACTAAAGAAAAAATATATGCATATGCCAATGATAGTATATATATGATAAATTTAGATTCCGGTGATTACACATTTATTGAAATTAATTAATAGTTAAAAAGCAGTTTAGAAAAATTCTAAGCTGCTTTTTGATTATTATTAGCAAAAAGTGTTAATTATTAGTACTAGGAGGAATTAGTAAATGAATGAAGTAATGCTAAATGATATTGACATTTTAATTTCAAGAAAAATAAGCAAAAGTAAAGCGGAAAAAGCTAGGATACTTCCTTTTAAAGAGGATGGTGGAAAAGTGTATATGCTTTGTGAACTTCATGATGAAAGCATTTGTAAAGAGATGCAATTTCTCTATGGATGTACAATATGTGAAATATTTATAAGTAACGATAAGTTAAAGTATCTCATAAAGAAAGTTTTCTTTTCACAGGATAATAATAAAATTGAAGATGAAATAATTTGGGAAGCCATTGATAAGAAAGCTTCAGATTTACATTTTGAACCCTACAAGGATATAGTATATGTAAGAGTGAGGATTGATGGAATCCTTAGTCTTCTATATATAATAACTAAAGAGGAATACTCAGCTATATTATCAAGAATAAAGATTAAGTCTTCTTTAGATATCACAGAACATAGAAGGCCACAAGATGGTAAGATAACAATGGATATAGATGGAAATACATATGATTTACGTGTATCTATCATTCCAGTGGTTTTTGGTGAAAAAATAGTATTAAGAATTTTATATAATAATGGGTTTAACTATTGTATAGATAATTTGAAGCTACTTCCTAAGCAAAGACTTGAACTTGAAAAAATAATAAATAAGAATACTGGCCTAGTTATTGTAAATGGACCAACTGGTAGTGGTAAATCTACTACATTATATACAATATTAAATTATGTTAATAAAAGTGAAGTTAATGTTGTAACACTTGAAGATCCGGTAGAAGTAATAATAAATGGAGTTAATCAAATGATGGTTAATAGCAAGGAAGGAGTAAGTTTTGCAAATGGGCTTAGAAGTATAATGCGTCAGGATCCAGATGTGATAATGGTTGGAGAGGTAAGAGATGAAGAAACTGCTGTTATGGCTGTAAGAGCAGCTCTTACTGGTCATAAAGTATATACAACAATTCATTCAACAGAACCAAGAGAGGTATACTTAAGATTGGAGGAAATGGGTATAAAGAGTTATTTAATTAGAGAATCTCTTGTGGGAATAATATCTCAAAGACTTATTAAGATGCTATGTGATTCCTGTAAAGAGGAAGAAATTATAACTTATAGAGGTAGCAGAGCAAAAATATATAAAAGGGGAATTGGTTGTGAAAAATGTAATTTCACTGGTTATTTAGGGAGAGCGTTAATAATATCTATTAATGAAATCACCAAGGATGTAAAGAAAAAACTGGTTAAAATTTATGATGATAATACCATATTAACCAATATCCAAATGGTAGATAATTTAAATAATTTATTGATAAATGGTAAAATTTCTAGGCTTGATTATATGGAATTTATCGATAGAGAGGAGCTAGAGTTTGATTATGAAGGAAGTTTCAAAACGGAAGGCTAATTGGAATAGCTTATCAGTAATTGCCGATAATATAGCTAAGCTATATGGCGATGGTCTTCCTTTTGTATATATTTTTGAGTTATTGGCTGATTTGGATATAGGAGACAAATATAAACGAGCATTATTTAAAATAAAAGGAAGAATTAAAAGTGGTATTTCTTTAGAGGATGCCTTTAAAAGTCAAGGAGAGTTATTTCCTAATTTCTTTGTGGAAATGGTAGGTGTTGGTGAAAAGACAGGAAATATATCAGAAGTACTAAATGGGTTAAGTATGTTTTATGGCAAGATGGCTTTTATTAAGAAATTTTTAATTAATGCGTTATCTTATCCTTTAATAATCTTTATAAGCTCCTTAGCAGTTATTATTTTTTTAAGTATAGCAATTATACCTAACTTTAAAGAGGTATATATTTCTTTAGGCAAAGATGTGCCAAAAAGTTTTAATTTTATCATTAATCTAAAAACTTTTATTTATCACAATAAAGCTTTAAGTTGTGTTTATTTTTTCTTATGGGGAGTGGTATGTCCATATATAATTTGTAAAGTGTTTTTAAAAGAGAAATTTTTGAAGATTCTTTGTTTAATTCCTATATATAAAAGATTTGTGGAGTACATAAACATTATGCTTTTAGCAGTGGTGATAAAGAGTGGAGTAAATTTAATTAAAGGATTAGAGTTTTGTAGTGAAATACAATTATTAGGAAATAATAATACAGTAGTCAGAGAGATAAAGAATAAGGTTATATCTGGCAATGGATTAAGTGATTCTATGGCTCAAACAAAAATTTTTTCTAAATATACCTTAGCACATATAAAACTTGGAGAAGAAAGTGGGTCTTTAGATTTAAGACTTATACAAATTGAAAAATTTTTATTCAATAATATTCAAGAAGATTTAAATAAAAAGATATCCATGATACAACCATTAATTATTGTATTTATTGGTGTATTTGTATGTATATTTATTGTGGTTTTTATACTGCCTGTATTTGGAGAATTAATATGAAGTTTCATTATAAGAAGGCGTTTACTTTATTAGAATTACTTATAAGTATATCAATAATTATCGTTGTATTTTCATTGTCATTTAGAGGTAAGAAGATTTTAGACGCTACCATTAATAATATAAAGGCACATACAGCTGTAAGTAATATGTGTGATTTTTTAAGCTATAGTAAATTTTATTGTAATAAAAATAACTCATCGGTAATAATTAATTGTAGAAATAAGGGTTATGCAGAATTTGTAGATCCTAGCAAAAAATTCTCTAAAAAACTAAAATTACCTAAAGGTTTTAATTTTATTACTAACTATAGTATAAATTGCTCTAATGAAGGAGTTTTATCTTCTGGAAGTATTTATATATGTGATAGCTATAATAATTTTTATAAAATAACCATATCTGTTGGTGTTGATACTATAAATGTATATTATGGAGAATAACTATGATAAGAAAAAAAGGAAGCCTTATAATTGAAAATATGTTATCTAGTGCAATGATTATTATATTGATTTTAGGTATTTGTCAAGTTATTGTAAGCAAAGATAAATGGCATGAGATAAAAAATAAGGAAGATGAATTTACTAGAATTACCTATGCAGTAGAAGAGGAGCTTAAATATAACTTAAGTATTGAAGAAATAAAAAATTTAGCAAATAGTAATGTAATTTCTTTATCAAAGGATAATATTTTAAAATGCTTAACAACAGAAGGATTAGAAATGATTCAGAAAGGAGATGATATTGTAATTCTTATTGATAATATTGATAAGGACAGAATTAAAATTAATATCTGTTTAAGAGAAGTCTGTTATGGAAATACTGTAGAAAGTAAACGAAGTTTTGTAAAGGATAGGTTGATGGATGAGTATTACAAATAGACATGAAGGTTTTACTTTATTGGAAGTAATAATTTCATTAGGAATTTCAATGAGTTTATTATTGATAATTATAAAGGTTAATAGTGAGGTTATAAATGATTATTGTAGCAATTCTAAAGAAAGCATTTTGGAAGATAATTTTGATAATGCTATGTTAAATTTAGATAATATAATAAATGGTTATGAAGTAAGCGATATAAAAGCTGAAAATAATCAAATTATCATTAAATATGATCTTGATTTTGAAAAAGATTATTATAAAATTAGAAAAATTTTTTTTAGTAGTAATAAGCTTATGGTATCAACTATTAATCATGATTCTAAGGGGATAAGTAGCGGAAAAAATGTAATATTAAATAATGTTAAAGAATTTAATGTGTATACAAAAAAATCTTTAATATACTTTGAAATAATTACGGAATTAGGGGAAAGTAGGATTAGATGTATATAAAGAAAACAGAAAAAGAAGGATTTATTCTAGTTGAAACAATGATAATAGTAGCAGTATGTATTTTAATTTTAAATATGTATATAAAAGGAACTATATGGGATATAGAAAAAAGTTCACTTTATACAATAAATAACGATTTGCTATATATGGATGAAAGTGAGCTTGAATTTATTGATGTTGTAAAAGAAGAAATTAATAAAAATCAAGAATTAAAGGATAAAATAAAAAATGATGAATTAATTAAAGAATTGGAATATAGGTATACTAATGATGATTTTAGCTTTAATATTACTAAAGGGAAGATATTTCTTATTAAAAGTGAAAATAAAAATAAACTATATAAAAAATTAAAAGCTATTAACTTAGAAGAGGAGATAATAATTATTCCTGATTATTATAAAGCATATAATTTAATGTATTAGGAGCAAAATAATGATTAGTAAAAAATTAATTTTATTTAAGCAGTATTTTTTATATGAAGGTAAAAAGTATACTATAGATGAATTTTTTAATAATATTAATGAAATTTATAAAAACCTAAAGATAATTATAGCTGAAAATGAAATGTTTATTTCTCAGTACAAATTGGAAGATAATAATGTAACAGTATTTTTAGATAATATTATGATGAATAATGAAGTTAATAATGAAAATATTCTAACAGACTATTATTATAATAAAAGAAAAAAGATCTTATATTTATATTCATTAAATGAAGGAAAATATATAAACAAGATTGCTAATGATAAAACAATTGTTAAGGTTATACCAATACAATTCTACATAAGAAATATTTTGAAGATTGCTTTGTATAGAAAATCAAAAGTTTTGGTGATTACAAAGATACATAAAAATATTTACGCAATTATTTCTGAAAAAGGGTGCATTACTTATTCAAATATATTAACAAATGATAAAAATGTTTTGAATAATGAAATACTGAAATTTGCTAAAGATATAGAAATTATTCTTGATAAAGAATTAGAAGATTTTCTTGTGGATGACATTAAGAAGAGTTATAAAATAAGTATTAAATCTATAGGGAGGAATATTAGTGAAAAAATTTATAAAATATAAAGGTTTTTTACCACCTCGCTATGTAGATGAAAAGATAAGTAAGAATAAAAAAAATAATAAGAAAGCTATTTGGATGTTAGTAATATTAAACTTTTATATGTTACCGGTAAATTTTAGAAATGTTTTAAAGGAAACTAATGATGAGAAGATTGTTAATATAACATATTATAATGAAAATGAAAAATTAATAGAGGATATATCAAAATGGCTTGAGGTAGCATCTCTAGGTATTGATTCAATAGAGGTTAAAGAGAATAAAGGCATAGTGAGTGTACTTAATAAGGATATATTATGTGAGGTTGAAAATAAAGGATACGGAATAATTAAAATTACGCAAGAAAATTCAATTTATAAAGCCAATATTGTTAAGGATGATTAAAAATGAAAAAAGAAATAAAAGAATTAATTTTAATGGTGATAACAGTTATTTTTACTATAATCCAACTTATATTTTTCCTACAGAATACTTTAACAGCTAATAAGGAAACGACTCAATTAACTAACATATCTGAAACAAAAAATGAAGACGTTAAATTTTCAACTATTAATGATGAATTAAAAGCTTTGGAGAATGGTATTATAAGTGATATAAATGATAGCGGTGATAGCTGGAAAGTGAAGATTATATTAGATGGCAATAAAGAAGAAATTTTAAATTCATTAAATAAATTAAACAATATGGAAAAATATACAATAAATGAATATAATATTGATGGTAATAAAGGCTATTTTGCAGTTAAATTGTATTTAAATAGGAGAAAATAGAGTTTTTTTTACTCTTATTACCGAAATAATTGCATTTCTTTAGTAATTTTGATAGAATGTTTTTGTTGTATCATAAAACAACGAAAAAGGTTATGACTATTAATTTATTTTAAAGGTCATAATAACTATGAATTCAAGTTATTTTGGAGGGAAATATATGATATCAGCAGGTGATTTAAGAAAAGGTACTACTTTTGAGCATGAAGGACAAGTTTTCACAGTTATCGATTTCTTACATGTTAAACCAGGAAAAGGAGCTGCATTTGTTAGAACTAAGTTAAGAAATGTTATATCTGGAGGTGTTACAGATACAACGTTCAACCCAACAGCTAAACTTCAAGAAGCAGTAATAGAAAGAAAAGAAATGCAATACTTATATTCTGATGGGGAATTATATTATTTCATGGATCAAGAAACATTTGAACAAATTCCTTTAAACTATGAAAAAGTTGAAGAAGCTATAAAATTCTTAAAAGAAAACATGTTTGCAATTATTAAATTCTACAAAGGTGAAGCATTCTCAGTTGAAGCACCAAATTTTGTTGAATTATTAATTACACAATGTGATCCAAGTGTTAAAGGTAATACAGCTACAAATGCTATGAAGCCAGCAACATTAGAAACTGGAGCACAAGTTAACGTTCCAATGTTCGTAAATGAAGGAGATACTATAAGAGTAGATACTAGAACTGGCGAATATATGGAAAGAGTTTAGTTATAAAAAGCTAAGTTATATAACTTAGCTTTTTATTTTAATATTTCATATTATTTTAATTTTTTAGTAAATTGTTTTTAACTAGGAAATACGGGTATAATTATTAATGTAATTATTTTTCAGAAGGATGTGTAAAAATGAAGAAAATTTTTGATGAAATTAATGATTTAAGACAAGTTATTAATGACATAGATGATGAAAAATATAAAAATATTTTATCTGCAATAAGTGGTGTCGTAAATGATATGGCATTAAAAGTTGAGGAAATAATAGTAAAGCAGGAAGCTATTGAAGAAAATATGGAATACATAGGTGATGATTTAACAGATATGAGAGAAGAGTTATTTGAGGAAGTTTCATTTGATGATTTAGAAAATCTAGAAGATGAATATGAAGAAATACACTGTCATAACTGTGGTAAGCCGTTATTTGTTGAAAGAAAAGCAATAGAAAACAACTCTTCAATTCCGTGTCCTTTCTGCAATAAAAATGCAAAATAGAAAAATATACAAGAAGAAGTGATAATTAAAATTTATCGCTTCTTTTTTTACGGAATAATTTACATAAATATATATTGAAATGAATATTAATTTAATATGTGAAATAGTAATTACATGACTAAGTTTAGTGATGGAAGGAAGTGAAGTGAGTGGACAATTGCATCGAGGTATTACAGGTTTTACCGAAAAAAATCATAGAAATAATAGAAGGCAAAGTTGACACTAAGAAAATTCAAGAAATAAGGATAAAAGTTAATAAGCCAGTAATCATAAATATCAACAATGAGGAATTGGTACTTGATTATATAGTTTCAAAAGATGAACTTAAATATATCATAACTAAGATATCTAGTTACTCCTTATATGCCTTTGAAGAGGAAATGAAGCAAGGATACATTACTTTTAGAGGTGGACATAGAATTGGTTTAGCTGGACAATGTGTAATGGAAAACGGACGAGTCAAGATTTTAAGAAATATATCATCTATTAATATTAGAATATGTAAGGAGATAATTGGATCATCTAATAAGATAATGCCTTATATATCTAACTTTAATAAAGTATATAATACACTTATTGTATCGCCGCCCAAATGTGGCAAAACTACAATTTTAAGAGATATAGCAAAAAATATATCAAATGGATTTTCGCGAATAAATCTCAAAGGTAAAAAAGAAGTAATTATCGAGAAACGAAGTGAGATAGCAGGTTGCTATAATGGAATTCCTCAAATGAATGTAGGTATTAGAAGTGATGTTTTAGATAATTGCTTAAAAACAAATGGAATAATAATGGCTATAAGGAGCTTATCACCAGAAGTAATTATCTGTGATGAAAATATGATATTGACAGTGCATGGTATTGATTTGGATGATGTTAGTCGTAGGAAAAGTTTAAAAGAGCTTATTAATGATAATATACTTGAAAGGATTGTTGTTTTAAGTTCTAAAAATGGGCCTGGAACCTTAGAAAAAGTCTATAAGATACAAGAAGGAGGGCAAATTAAGTGTTTAGATATTTAGTTTTAATATGTATCTTTTTAATATGCTCATATATTGGATTTATTATTGGGGAAAGTTACAAGAAGAGAAGTATTAACCTCAAAGAATTTCAAAAAGCAATAATACTTATGAATAACGACGTAATTTATAATAACACTCCACTGATTGAGGCTTTGTATGATGTAAGTAAAAAAATAACTGGTGAATTATCTTCAATGTTTAAGGAAATTGCATCTACTTTAGAGGAAGGAAAAGCAAATAGCGTTTTTGATATTTTTAATAATATTTATGGTAAGTATGAAAATGATTTAAGTTTTAAAAAAGAAGATTATGGGATAGTATCAGATTTCTTTAGAACACTAGGTGAAACAGGGGTATTTGGACAAGAGAAAATATTTAAACTGACTTCAGAACAAGTAAAACTTAATTATCAAGAAGCTTTAAAGGAAGCCAAAGTTAATATAAAGATGTATAGGACTTTAGGGGTATGCGCAGGAGCATTAATAGTAATATTTTTCATATAAAAGGAGGAATTTAAATGGTATTTGATGTAGGCGTATTATTTAAAATTGGTGCAATGGGCATATTGCTTATAGTAATTGAGCAGCTATTAAAGGCTAATGGTAAAAATGATATTGCTGTACTGGCTAATTTGGCAGGTATAGTGATTATTTTAATTACCATAATAGGAATGGTATCCACATTATTTGATACAGTAAGAGCAATGTTTACGATGTAGGTGAGATAAATGGAGATAATTAGAATAATATCTATAGCTTTAATAGCATTATTTTTATATATATTTGTGAAAGAAAAGAAATCAGATATTGCTGTATTGATTATTTTAGCAGCCAGTATAATAATTTTGCTATATATGATCACACAACTAGGACAAATTGTATCCTTTATAAATTCAATTGCAGCGAAAGCAAATATAGATATCGTTTATATAGAAATTATTTTGAAAATACTAGCAATTGCATATCTTGCTTCATTTTGTAGTGAAATATGTAAAGATGCAGGGGCTGGAAGTTTAGCTTCTAAGGTTGAGTTTTCAGCTAAAATAATGATTTTAGTATTAGCTATACCAATATTGATGGCGGTACTTGATTCAATTCTTCAGATATTATAGGTGATTTAATGAAAATGAATAAATGCTTAAAATATTCATCAATTATTTTATTATTGATAGGGTTGTTCTTTTTTTCTTATAACAGTCAATTAGCTTATGCCGAAGATAATAATTATAATGTAATATCTAATGATGAAATAAATGGTGATTTGGAGGGACTATATGATTATATAAGCACTATGAAGAGTGATTTTGAATTAATTAATGATTTGGACCCAGTATCTTATATAAAAAATTATATAACTACAGGAAAGGGCAATTTAAGCTTTAGTAAAATCTGTGATGCTGTTATTAGCCTATTATTTAAGGAAGTAAAAACAGTATTATCTATGTGCATAACTATTGTAGTAATTGGAATAATATGCTCTCTTATTAAAAACCTTCAAAGTGCTTTTTCATCGGATAGCATATCGGAAATTGCATTTTATGCCTGTTATGCATTAATGATAATTGTTCTTACAAGAACTTTTATAATTTCCTTAGACTTGGCTAAAGATATAATAACGGAAATAAGCGGTTTTATGTCTAAATTACTTCCTATATTGGTAGTTATGTTAGGTGTGGCAGGAGGGTTTACAGAATCAGCAACAATGGATCCTATAGTCTTAGGAACAACAATAATTATACCTAAGATATATTTAAATATAATTTTACCGTTAATATTGATTACATTTGTTTTACAATTCACTAATAACATTTCAACGGAGCCTAAAATCTCTAACTTATGCAGCTTGGTGAAAAGTGCAGTATTATGGATTCAAGGATTGATTTTGACAGTTTATATAGGACTTTTGACTGTGAGAGGAATTACAGCATCAACTATTGATGCCGTAACACTTAAAACAGCTAAATTCACAATTGATAATTTCATACCTATTGTAGGTAAAACTTTTTCTGATGCAATTACTTCTGTAGCTGGATACTCCTTAGTGGGGCTTATTGTATTAATACTTATAATAATATATCCAATCATAAAGATATTTTTATCATCAATAATTTTGAAAATTTCGTCATCATTATTAGAACCTATAGCAGATAAGCGAATTACAAAAGCAGTTTTTTCCGCTGGGGATTCTTTAGTTTTAATATTGTCCAGCGTACTATGTGTAAGTTTAATGTTTTTTGTATTAATTGCCATGATGGTTTCAGCAGGTAAATTTGTAATTGGGGGATAGCTATGGAATATATTAAAAGCTTTATTGAAACATTAGTAACTATAATAATTTTATTTTCTGCAATTGAATTAATATCTCCAAACAATTCAATGAAAAAGTATATTAAATTTGTTTTAGGTTTGATTTTAATAGTAGTAATGTTAAACCCCATAATAGATTTTTTTACGGAAGGCGAAGATAAGATTGTATCTACTATTAAAGAATATGAGGGTATTTTAAGCACAGATACTGAAACAAGCTCCGATGTTGCAGCATCAAATGAAGTGGAAGATGTTTTTATAGAAAATTTAAATAAAAATTCTGCCACTGAGTTAGCAGAGAAATTTCCAGATTATAAGTTTGTATGCGATATAGATTGCAATATAGATTTAAACAATTTTAGTTATGACATAAGTCATGCTAAAATTAGTATTTCCACCAATAAAATTCAGGAGGTAGAAAAGATAGAAAAGGTTGAAATATCTAATGACAATAAGACTAATAGCCAGGCGTACAGTGATGATGAACAAAAAATATTAAGTTATGTTTCAAATATGCTTGGTATTTCAGAAGATAAAATAGAAATTTATACTGTGAGTTAATTAGGTAGGTGATTGGATGGATAATAAAAAATTAAGCGATAACTTGAAATCTTTAAGCAAAAATAAAGGCTTTATTAATGCATTAATATTTTTGCTAGTTGTTTTGTTTATATGGTTAGTTTTGACTAGTTTCAATAAGGTGAACTTTTCAAATAACAATAATGGCAATGATGGTAGTAATACTAATGGAGCATCAGAAGTAGATGCAGCTTTAAGTACTGAAAGTAATGTAAGTTTAAGTTATGAGCAGGCACAAAAAGAAGAGCTAGAGGAGATTTTAAGCAAGATTGAAGGTGTAGGTAAGGTATCTGTTATGATTCGTTTTGAAAGTGGTGAAGTTAAAGTGCCAGCAGTAGATAGTTCTAATCAGATTTCAAAAACAGTAGAAGATGATGGAAATGGTGGTATAAGAACAACAGAACAGGAGAGTCAGGGAGATACAGTGGTAATGAGTTCCAATGGTAGCAGTAGTAATCCATTTATAACTAAGACATATAATCCAGCGGTAACAGGTGTTATCATCACTGCTGAAGGTGCCACAAGTAGTAAAGTTAAATACGAAATACAGCTAGCAGTTTCAAAATTATATGATATAGGTTTAGACAAGGTTAATGTATATCCATCAACAAATTAGCATATAATTTGTTAGAAAGTATATGGGAGGAGTATATATGACAAAAAGACAATTTGCAATTATTTTTACACTGATGGCTTTAATTGTTTGTGTAGGTGTACTAGCATCTAAGCTTAATAAGGATGGATTTAATGATCCAGGAGATTTGGGTGCGGTATTGCAGCAAAATGATGATAAAACAACAGATGAGGATAAGGAAACATTGAGCACACAAGATTATTTTTATAATATGAGAGCAGCTAAAGATCAAGAGGATTCCCTTTATGTTGAAAATCTAGAATCTATTAAAAATGATGAAACTACTTCTCAAGAGCAAAAAGACATAGCAAATCAAAAGTTAATAGATAAAACTAATATAAAAGCTCAAGAAAGCAGTGTAGAACAGGATATTAAAAATCAAGGATATGAAGATGCAATATGTATGATAGATAATAATAAGGTAAAAGTTTATGTGAAGGTTGATGCGGATTTAACTAAAGAAGAATCAGGTTTAATTCAAAAATCTGTGGAAGATATAACTACATTAACTGATATTACAATACTAGCAAAGAAATAATACGTTGTCATAATTAATGTATTTTGTTATAATGTACCTATGATAAATGAGGTGTGCTAAACTGTATACCTTGAGGAGGGTGAAGTATGGAAAATATTAAGGACGAATCTACTTTAGGCGTAGTTAGAATATCTGATGAAGTTGTAAGTGTTATAGCCAGTATAGCTGCTGAAGAGATACAAGGAATAGTTGAAATTCCAACAGGAGTTGGCAATAATATATCTCAAATTCTAAAAGGTAAGAAGACTACAACAGGAAAGAGCGTAAAAGTAACCTTAGGTGAAGATGCTGCAACTATTGAATTAACTGTTGCTGTTGAGTATGGAATAAATATTCCCGAAGTGATAAGTTTAGTTCAAGAAAATGTTAAGAAGACCGTTGAAGCTATGACAGGGTTAAATGTTGAAGCAGTTAATGTAAATGTTCAAAACATATATGTTCCTAAAAAGGAACAAAACTTAGAAAAAGAAGTTTAATTGATAGCCCTCTGAAATTCAGAGGGTTTCTCATTGCAGGAGAGAAAGATAATAACTTTTAATAGACATAATGTTAATAATATTGTAATATACATATGTTTAATTAATATGATGAAAGTTTATAATAAAACTAATATATGATGTTTAGAGGATACTTAGGAGGAAATATGAAAAGAAAAAGATCAAGAGAAATAGCAATGGAATTATTATTCAGTATGGAAATAAGCAAGAATTCCTATGAACAAACTATAGAAAGCTTTATTGAAAACTACGAAATGGATTTAAAGACTATAGATTTAGAATATATAAAAGAAGTTATGAAATCTGTTACAGATTACAAAGAAGAAATTGATGAAATAATAAAAAATTCATTAATTAACTGGACTATAGAGAGAGTTTCTAAAGTTAATTTAATAATCGTAAGATTAGCAATTGCAGAAATGCTTTATATTGATGATGTTCCAGAGGTAGTTGCTATAAACGAAGCAATTGAGCTTACTAAAAAGTATTCAGATGATAAGAGTGTATCATTTGTTAATGGAGCTTTAGATAAAGCATTTAAGAATATAAAATAAATATAAGTTGTTGGGGAGTTATAGAGAATGGGAGAAATAATAAACGTTATAGATTTAGCTAAGAGCATAAAAGGGCAAATTGCTGAATTTGTTTCTCAAAGAGCAAATAATGGAGAAATTATACCTAAGATAGCATCAATTGTTGTAGGTGAAGATGGTGGATCTATTTTTTACATTAATAGTCAAGAAAAAGTGGCTAATTCTTTAGGCATATTGTTTGAAAAAATATTATTAAAAGAATCTACTACTGAAGAAAATTTAATTAATGAGATAATATCATTAAATAATAATGAGAAAATTCATGGAATTATACTTCAATTACCATTACCAAAACATATTGATGAGAAAAAGGTAATCTCATACATATCACCAGATAAGGATATAGACTGTTTAACTTATATCAATCAAGGTAAATTATATGCAGGTCACAAGAAATTCATACCATGTACTCCTAATTCTGTGGTAACAATCTTAGATAGCTTAAATATTAATCTTCAAGGAAAAGAAGTAGTTGTTGTTGGACGTAGCAATATTGTAGGTAAGCCTGTAGCTGTTTTAATGCTAGAAAGAAACTGTACAGTTACTGTTTGTCATTCTAAGACTAAGGATCTTCAAAGTGTATGTCAAAGAGCAGATATACTTATTTTAGCTATTGGCATTCCAAATTACATCGATTCTTCATATGTAAAAGAAGAAGCAATTGTTATAGATGTTGGTACATCTTCTTTAAATGGTAAAATAACTGGTGATGTTTTAATTGATGATGTTATAGGAAAAGTATCTTATATGACAAAAGTGCCAGGTGGAGTAGGAACATTAACAACTACACTTTTAATGAAAAATGTTTGTGAGGCATTGAAATAATTATGAAAATTAAAACATTATCTGTATCAGAATTGAATAGTTATATAAAAAAAATATTAGATAATGACTTTATATTAAATAATCTCTCTGTAAAAGGGGAGATTTCTAATTTAAAATATCATTCATCAGGACATATATATTTTTCTCTAAAAGATGATAGTGGTAAAATAAACTGTATTATGTTTAAGAATAAAGCATATGAATTGGCATTTAATTTAGAAGATGGTATGAATGTCATTGTAAGAGGTAAAGTATCAGCTTATGAAGCAAATGGAACTTTTCAAATATATTGCAATGAAATTGAAAAGGAAGGTCTTGGAGATTTATACATAAGATATGAACAATTAAAGAAAAAGTTAGAACTCCAAGGATATTTTGATTTAGCGAACAAAAAGCCAATTCCAAAAGAACCTGTAGCCATAGGAATTGTCACATCATCAACTGGTGCAGCAATTGAAGATATAAAAAACGTTATTAGAAGAAGAAATAGATTTGTTGATCTCTTCTTATATCCAGCACAAGTCCAAGGAAAAGGTGCTTTTAAGAGTATTATAGATGGAATTAGGTATTTTAATAATAAGAAGAACGTTGATTTAATAATTGTTGGTAGAGGTGGAGGTTCTATTGAAGAATTATGGAATTTTAATGAGGAAGCTCTAGCAGAGGAAATTTTTCATTCTGAAATTCCTATTATTTCAGCTGTAGGTCATGAAGTAGATTATACAATAGCTGATTTTGTAGCGGATCTTAGAGCTTCTACTCCTTCTCAAGCTGGAGAATTAGCTGTACCTTTAGATAGTGAGATTTATTTTACTATTAGTGAATATGAAAACTACTTAAATAAGTATATGATTGAAAGATTTAATGATGAAAAATCTAAGATTAATAATTTTTCTAGAATATTAAGTTTAAATTCACCAATGAATAAGGTTGTAAATAGTTATTTGGAAGTAGAAAAAGTAAAAGAAAAACTAGATAGTTTGCTTAATAAGAAAATTGCTCTTGAAAAACAAAAGTTAATTTCACTAAATAACGTATTACAAGCTCATAGTCCTTTAAATATTTTATCTAAGGGTTATGCTATAATAGAAGATGAAAATGGAAATATACTAAAAGAAATAAAAGATTTTAATAAAGATATGAATGTTAAAATAAACTTAAGTGATGGAATTATTAAGGGGAATTTAAAATTATTGTAGAGGAGGAGAATGCTTTGGCAAAAAAAGAAAATTATAATGAAATGCTAAATTTATTAGAATCCACTATTGAGACTTTAGAAAACAATGATTTAGGTCTTGAAGATGCTATGAAAGAATATGAAAAGGGAAGCAAATTAGTTAATAAGTTATATAAGACTCTAGCTAATTTAGAGGGTAAATTTATAACACTAAAAGAAGCTTCAGATAGGGTAAATGATCATGAAAATTAAACAATTGAAAGAATTAGTTGATAATTATCTAAGTAATTACTTTAAAAATAAAGGATCATATAATTCATTAATATATGATGCTGCTAACTATAGCTTAAATGTTGGTGGAAAAAGGATACGCCCTATATTATTTATGCTGGTATACAATATGTATAAAGGTAAAGATAAGGAAATAATTGATATGGCAGCGGCTATTGAAATGATTCATACTTATTCACTCATACATGATGATTTACCTTGTATGGATAATGATGACTTAAGAAGAGGGAAACCAACTAATCATAAGGTATATGGAGAAAATATTGCAGTGTTAGCAGGAGATGCCTTATTAAACGAAGCGATGATTTTACTTATGGATTTCTCGATAAAAAATGGAAAAGATGCACTTGTTGCTGCAAGAGAAATTGCCTATGCTGCTGGTGCAGATGGAATGATAGGTGGTCAAGTCGTAGATATCATAAACGAAGGAAAAAAAATTTCTAAAGAGGAATTAAATTATATGCATCTAAAGAAAACTGGAGAACTTATTAGAGTTTCTATAGTAGCAGGTGCAATTTTAGCAGAAGTAGACAAAAGTGAAATAGAATTATTAAATAAATTTGGGCTGAATTTAGGATTAGCTTTTCAAATTAAAGATGATATACTTGATGTAACTGGTGATGTGAAGAAATTAGGCAAGAATACTTTAGCTGATGGAAATAAATCTAATTTCATTACTATGTATGGATTGGAAGAATGCAAGGTAATGTGTGAAAATTTAACAGATGAATGTATTGCTATTTTAGAGAAGATTTCAGTTAACACAGATATCTTAAAAAAGTTAACTATAGAGCTTTTGGAAAGAGATTTTTAACAAAGGAAGGATATTTATGTCAAAGTTATTAGACAAGATTAGTTCACCAATTGATGTCCATAAGTTTAGTAATAAAGAATTAACAATACTTTCAAATGAAATAAGAGAATTCTTAATAGATAATGTTCTTAAAACTGGAGGACATTTATCATCAAACCTTGGAGTAGTTGAGTTAACATTAAGTTTATATAAAAATTTTAATTTAGAGAAAGATAAGATTGTATGGGATGTTGGTCATCAGAGCTATGTACATAAAATGTTATCAGGTAGAAAAAATCAATTTAGTACACTAAGAAAATATAAAGGAATTAGTGGATTCCCTAAGATAAGTGAAAGTGAATACGATGCCTTTGGAACAGGTCATAGTAGTACATCTATATCAGCAGCTTTAGGGATAGCAAGAGCAAGAGATATATTAAAAGAAGATTACAATGTTGTAGCAGTAATTGGAGATGGAGCACTTACAGGTGGAATGGCCTTAGAAGCCATAAATGATTTAGGCTTTAATAAAAGCAAGATGATTATTATTTTAAACGATAATCAAATGTCAATCAGTAAGAATGTTGGGGCATTATCTAATCATTTAAATATGCTTAGAGTTGCTCCTAATTATAATAAAATAAAGAATGAAATAAATCAAACGCTTAATACTTCAGTAGTTGGTAAAAGTGTTGCCAACTCAATTCATAAAATTAAAGATAGTATTAAAAATCTAGTTGTTCCATCAAAGATGTTTGAAGAAATGGGACTAAAATACATAGGTCCAATTGATGGACATGATATTGAGTTAATGAATGAGGTATTAACACGTGCTAAACAAATAGATGGACCAGTGCTTATTCATGTGATAACAAAAAAAGGTAAGGGATATGAACTTGCTGAGGAAAATCCTAATAAATACCATGGAGTATCTGGTATAAATGATAATACAGAAAAAAATAATGATAACCCTGGAATAAAATACTCACAAGCTTTTGGGGATTTTGTAGTTGCAGAAGCAGAAAAAAATGAAAAGTTAGTATGTTTAACAGCTGCAATGCCAGATGGAACTGGCCTTAATGAATTTGCTAAACTTTATCCTAATAGATTTTTTGATGTGGGAATAGCTGAAGAACATGCAACTACTTTATCCGCAGGTATGGCCAGTGCTGGTTTAAGACCAATATTTGCAGTATATTCAACATTCTTGCAAAGAGCTTTTGATCAGATTATACATGATGTTTGTATTCAAAACCTACCAGTAATTTTTGCAGTAGATAGAGCAGGGATTGTTGGTGATGATGGAGAAACACATCAGGGAGTTTTTGATTTATCATATCTATCTTTAATACCAAATATGACGGTACTTGCTCCTAAGCAAGTAGAAGAACTATCAGTGATGATGAAGTGGGCTCTAAAAGAAAATAGGCCTATAGCAATTAGATATCCAAGAGAAGGGGATTTTTATCATAAATTAACTCCACTAAGTGAAATAAAATATGGGAAATGGGAAAAGATTATAGATGGTGATAAAGTAGCTATAATTTCTGTAGGTAAAATGGTACAATATGCAATGCTTGCCAATGAAGAACTTATTAAAGAAGGAATTAATCCTACAATTATTTCAGCTTCATTTATAAAGCCTTTAGATTTAGAAATGTTGAAAGAATTAGTTGAAAATAATTATGATATCATTACAGTTGAAGATAATGTTGGCAATGGAGGATTTGGAAGCTATGTTATAGAATCATTATATAATTTAGGTTTTAAAGGCAAATTTAAATCTCTATCATATAAAGATGAGTTTATTCCCCATGGAAAAGTTGATTTGCTTTACTCAGAATATGGATTAGATTCAGTCGCAATAAAGAATACTGTTATTACAATGATTAAATAAAAAAGGAGAAACCAATGGCAGTTAAAAAGGAAAGATTAGATGTACTTTTAGTTGAAAAAGGTATATGCACTTCAAGAGAAAGAGCAAAAACAAGTATTATGGCTGGCTTAGTTTATGTAGATGGACAGAAAGTAGATAAAGTTGGAGAAAAGGTAAGTGTTGAAGCTGACATAGTTTACAGAGGAGAAAAGATGCCTTATGTAAGCCGTGGTGGATTTAAGCTTGAAAAAGCAATGAAGGAATTTAACATTGATTTAACTGATGCTGTATGTATGGATATAGGTGCTTCAACAGGTGGGTTTACAGATTGTATGCTACAAAATCATGCAAAAAAAGTATTTTCAGTGGATGTTGGTTATGGGCAATTTGCTTGGAAACTAAGAACTGATGAAAGAGTAGTTTGTATGGAGAGAACTAATATAAGATATGTAACACCAGAAGATATAGGTGAAAAACTTGACTTTGCATCAATAGATGTATCTTTTATATCTCTGAGAACTATTATGCCAGCTGTAAAAGAATTATTAAAGGATGATGGATGTGTAGTTGCATTAATTAAGCCTCAATTCGAAGCAGGAAAAGATAAAGTAGGTAAGAAGGGTGTTGTAAGAGATAAATCTGTTCATAAGGAAGTTGTTACAAATATAGTTAATTTCTTAATAGATAATGAACTGACAGTGCTTGGACTAAGCTTCTCACCAATTAAGGGGCCAGAAGGTAATAGAGAATACCTAGTTTATTTCACTAAGAACAAAGAAAGAGAAACTGATTTTAAATTTGATGTTATAGATCAAATTATTGAAGATTCACATAGCCAGCTTTAATATAGCTGGCTTTAGGTGTATTATAAATTATTAGGGGTGAGGTTATGAAGCATGTTTTAATAGCTTTAAATCCTTCTAAAGATAAAGACGGACTTATATTATATAATGTTATATCAAAGGTATCACATGAATTTGAGGGCGTTAAAATTAAAGTTTTAAATAGTTATGAACTTGCATCTAATGAAATAGATGATGATATTGATCTTGTAATTGTTTTAGGTGGAGATGGTACTATACTTAGTGTAGCACGAGATATAAATGGGTATAAAGATATTCCTATTTTAGGAGTGAATATTGGTAATTTAGGATTCCTGTCCAGTGTAGAATACGGAGAACTTGAGAGTTCTTTAAAAAAGATAAAAAAAGGCTTATATAGTAAACAGAAGAGGATACTGTTGCAATGTAATAATGGAGAAAAATCTAATGTATTAAGGGCTTTAAATGATGTGGTAATAGCAAGAGGGACTTTATCAAGAATAATTAAATTTGATATATACATTGATAAGAAACTTTATATATCGTTTAAGGGTGATGGACTTATTATTGCTACACCAACTGGTTCTACAGCATATTCTTTTTCAGCAGGAGGACCATTTATCTATCCAGATGTTGATGTTGTAACAATAACACCTATCTGTCCACATACAAAGGCAATGCAGCCTATAGTATTAAATAGCAGCTCTGTGATAGAAATCAAGGTTGATAATAACAACGAAGAGATATATCTTACTGTTGATGGACAAAAAGTCATTAAAAAGGAAGATGATGAAATAATAACTATTACGAAATCTGAACATTATGCAGAAATAATCCTTCTTGATGATTATGATTATTTTAATGTTTTAAGAAAAAAAATACTATATAACTCAGAGAAAGAAGAAGGTGAGTAGATGAAATCAAAGAGACATAATAGAATTTTAGAGATAATTAATGAAAAAGAAATAGAAACACAAGAAGAGTTAGCGGAAGAGTTAAAGGCAAGTGGTTTTGAAGTTACTCAAGCTACTATTTCAAGAGATATAAAGATATTAAAGCTCTTAAAAGTACAAAGCATGTCAGGTAAATATAGATATGTTGCTCCAACTAAGGAAGAAAGAAACCTAAATGATAAGCTTTATAGTATACTTGCTAATTCAGCTATATCAGTGGAAAAGGTTGATAAGTTTGTAGTAGTAAAAACACTAACTGGTGCTGCTTCTGCTGCTGCTGAAGCTATAGATAGCTTATATTCAGCAGACATTGCTGGAACAATAGCTGGTGATAATACAATATTTATATTAATAAGAACTGAAGAAAAAGCTTTAGAGTTAATAACAAAAATTAGAAAAATAATTTTATAAATTTAAAAGGTGGGTTATAATGCTTGTTGTTTTAAATATAAAGAATTTTGCTTTAATCCAAGAATTATCTGTTGAGTTTGGAGCTGGATTCAATATTTTATCTGGAGAAACTGGTGCTGGTAAATCGATTTTAATAGATACTATAGACTATGTATTAGGTGGAAAGTTTTCTAAAGAGCTTATTAGGTATGGCGAAGATAAAACTTATGTAGAAGCTATATTTGATATGGAAAATGATGAAATATATACGTTATTAAATGATTTAAATATAGAAAATGATGAATTATTAGTTGTATCAAGAGAAACAACTATTTCAGGAAAAAGTATAATTAAAGTAAATGGAAAAACTATTGTCTTATCACAGTTAAAAAGAATAAGAGAAAAGCTTTTAGATATTCATGGTCAACATCAAAATCAATCTTTATTAAGTAAAGGAACACATATATTATATTTAGATGAGTATAACTCTGAAAATATAAGTCCTTTATTAGAACAATTTGAAATAGTTAAAAATAGACATTCGCAGATAGAAGATAAAATCAATGAATTGAAAGGTAATGACGATAGGGAAAAGATTCTTGATTATATAAAGTTCCAAATAGATGATATTGAAAAAGCAAAGCTTAAGCCAGGTGAAGAAGAAGATTTGCGAGAACAATATAATATTTTAGCAAATGCTGAAAAGATATCTTCTAGCCTTATAAATTCATATAATTATTTAAATAATAATCCACAAGGAAATTCTGTTTTAGAATTATTATCTAAAGTTATTTCAGAATTTTCACATTCAGAAATGCATTTAGAAAAGATAAAAGATAAAAGAGTTCAAGTGGAAGAAGCGTATTATTTACTTGAAGAATCAACAAGAGATATTAGAGATATAGCTAATGAAATATATTATGATGAAAATGAATTAGCAGCAATAAATGAAAGAATATATGAAATTAGTTTATATAAGAAAAAATATGGTGATTCAATTGATGAAATACTTAAATTTTTAGAAAAGCTTAAAAATCAATATGATGAATTTATTAATTCAGAGGAAATAATACTAAATTTAAAAAAAGAATTAAGTGTTATTGAGAAAGATATGAGCGAAATAGGAGTAAAATTACATGAATTTAGATGCATGTCAGCTAAAGACTTAGAAGTAAGAATTAAAGAAGAATTATCATACGTAGGACTAGAAAAAGCTATTATAAAAATAGATGTAAATTTAAGTGAAATTGCCAATAATAGAGGATATGATGATGTTCAATTTCTAATTTCGGCAAATCCTGGTGAACCATTAAAACCGTTGGAAAAAGTATTATCTGGTGGTGAATTATCAAGAATAATGCTTGCTTTAAAATGTGTTTTTGTTGATAAAGATAAAATCCCAACGTTAATATTTGATGAAATTGATACTGGAATAAGTGGTGCCATTGGAAAGCGTGTAGGTGAAAAAATGTACCAAGTATCAGTAAAACATCAAGTTCTATGTATTACACATTTACCACAAATTGCAGCATTATCAGATAATCATTATTTTGTTTCAAAAAAAGTTGAAAATGGTAAAACATTTACTCAGATTAGAATGCTTAATGAGCAAGACAAGGTTTGCGAAATTGCAAAAATGATTGGTGGAGATAACTTAAGCGATGTTGCCATCGATAATTCAAGAGAGATGGTTAAATTAGCTAATATTAAGAAAAATGAAATAAAAAATGAATTTATTTAATACATAATACACTAATTTACTGCAAAAAATAAAATCATGGAATTTCTCCATGGTTTTATTTTTTTATATAAAATTTTTAGCTTATATAATTTTTGACTTTTATAACAACGTTACTATAGCATATAAAAATAGCTACAGGGAAAATTAAAATCAGAAGCAAAGGAGGAGATAAAATGATAAAAAAGCTTATAAAAAATTTTAGCATAATAACTGCTCCAATCTTCATTCTGGTTTTAATTGGAGTCTATAATAATTCACAAGCTGATGAATTATCTATAAAAAACCGAATGAAAGATACAACTTCATATGTAATGAATGATGTACAAAATGCAGATTCTATTGATTGTTACACTAGCTTAATAAATTCTAAAGAATTAACAACTTTGCATAAAGAAAAGAGAAAAGATATTGAAGTTTATCCTGGTGGAATAAGTATAGGCGTTAAGATAAATAATAAAGGTGCTTTAGTAGTAGGTTATTCAGATATATCAACCTATGATGGATTAAGTGAAAGTCCTGGGAAAATAGCAGGTATAGAGCTTGGAGATATTATAGAAGAGGTAAATGGAGAAAATATTGAAACATGTTCTGATTTAATAAGTAAGGTTAAAAGCTGTAGAAATGATGAGCTTACTGTAAAAATACTAAGAGGAAACTCTGAAATAACAAAAAAAGTTCCTTTAATAAAGGAAGATAATGAATATAAAATTGGTTTATGGGTAAGAGATTCTACAGCTGGTATAGGAACATTGACTTTTTATGATAAAGATAGCAAAACTTTTGGAGCTTTAGGTCATCCAATTACTGATGGAGATACTAATGTGTCATTTAATATTAAAAGTGGTACACTCCTTAGATCTTCAATTTTAAGTATTAAAAAAGGGGAAAGAGGAAATCCTGGGGAAATAAAAGGATTATTTATCAACGAAAATGAATCTATAGGTACTATAGAAAAAAATACTAGTTCAGGAATATATGGTGATGGATTAACAGAATTAATAAATCCTAATTTTAATAAAGCAATGACCGTAGCTTATCGAGATGAAATAAAGGAAGGTCATGCACAAATAATTACTACTGTAGAAGATGATGGAGCCAAAGCGTATGATATTGAGATATTAAAATTACTTCCTCAAGATGAACCAGGATCAAAGAGCATGATTATTAAAATTGTGGATCCAGTATTATTAGAAAAAACAGGTGGTATTGTTCAAGGGATGAGTGGTAGTCCTATAATACAAAATGGTAAAATTATAGGAGCTGTAACTCACGTTTTAATAAATAAACCTGATGTAGGATATGGGATATATATTGAATGGATGTTACAAGATGCAGGAGTAATTAAATAAGTAGAAAAGGCTGCTATTAGTTTTAGCAGCCTTTCTTCAATAAAATAACAAAAATATTTCAAAAAAATGTAAAAAAACTGTTATATTTATTTTTTTTATGGTATAATATACTCAATTAAATTAAAAAGTAGAAAAACAATTAATATTCAGTTTTAAAGTTTAAAATTATCTAATGAATAATTTTACCAATGAAATTAAAAATAGGTAGAAAGGGAGAGAAATATGGAAGGAAATAAAATTTCAGTTTTAATTGCAGATGATAATAAAGAGTTTTGCAGTATATTAAATGATTATTTACTAAATCAAAGAGATATAGTTGTTACAGGTATAGCAAAGGATGGAAAAGAGGCTCTAACATTAATTGAGCAAAAACAACCTGATTTAGTTATTCTTGATATAATTATGCCTCATTTAGATGGATTAGGGGTTCTAGAAAGATTACAATCAATGAATCTTGAAAAATTTCCTAGAATTGTAATTTTATCAGCAGTAGGTCAAGATATGATTACTCAAAGAGCAATTACATTAGGAGCAGATTACTATGTTGTAAAACCATTCGACATGGATATATTCACAAAGAGAATTAGAGATATGTTCAATGATAATGTTCCTTCTGAGCCGGTAAGAAGACCTGTGGCGGTAACTGCAGTAGAAACTCCAGTTCAAAAAGGACCTGTAGATTTAGAAACAGAAATTACAAACATAATTCATGAGATAGGTGTGCCAGCACATATCAAAGGGTATATGTATTTAAGAGAAGCTATAACAATGGTTGTTAATGATATGGAATTGTTATCAGCTGTAACAAAAGAATTATATCCATCAATAGCTAAGAAGTACAATACAACAGCTTCAAGAGTAGAGAGAGCAATTAGACATGCTATAGAAGTAGCTTGGGGAAGAGGACAAATAGATGCAATAAATAAACTATTTGGATACACTATTCACACAGATAAGGGCAAGCCTACAAATAGTGAATTCATAGCTATCATTGCTGATAAGCTAAGACTTAAAAATAAAGTATCTTAAATATATAAGAAAGTCAATAAAATGGCTGTTGAACAAATAATATGAAAAAATCAAATCTATTTTGTTTATAGCAACAAAGTGTATTTGATACCAACAAATAAATATTAAATCAAGTAGATAGACACTTTCTATCAGTTGGATAATTTTCAAACTGTTAGGAGGTGTTTTTTTGGCTAAAATTTTAAAAGATAAAAGAGAAGTTTTATTTATGTCACAAAATACAAGTATTGATGTTTGAACATAAATTATTAATTTATCAAAATAAAACCATTAAAATTAAATGAAATGCTGTTTTGTCACTGGGGAAATAGGATGTATTTTATTAAATTATTAAAATAATCCTAACTATGAAGTGATTTATATTTTAATATATAAAAGTATAGACTATATAATATATATTTTTTTGTAAAGAAAGGATAATTATATGAAAAAAGAATTATTAGAAAAGATAACTGACCATTTATTAACAGATATAAAGCCATCAACATATGTAAAATCAATAGAAGATGATTTATGGGGAACACCATTGCAAATAATTAATGAACTTAAAACTGTAGAACAATCACCTAAATATCATCCAGAAGGAAATGTATATAATCATGTAATGCTTGTGGTAGATAAAGCTGCACAGATACGTAGCCTGGCAAATAGTAAAAAAGAATTTATGTTAGCTTCGCTTTTACATGATGTTGGAAAAAAGGTAGCAACAAAAAAGAATATCAAAGGAAACTATACATCATACAATCATGATAAAATTGGCGAAAAAATAGTTAATGATATATTAGTTCAATACGATATTAATAATATAGAACGAGAAAAAATAGTTAATTTAGTTAAATATCATATGCATCATTTGTACATATTGAAAAGTTTACCTTATGAAAATACAGAAGAAATGATTAAAGATGTGGAGCTAAACGATATGATTCTATTGTTTATAAGTGATAGGTTAGGAAGAGGTCAAAAATGTAAAGATGATATTGAAAAGGAACTATCAGATGTAAAAACTATTATAGGGATACTAAAGAAAAAATATAATGTAGATATAGATGTTTTTGAAAAAGCATATAAATTAATAATTAAATAATAAAATGGTATTTACATATATTTAATTATGAATAACTTCATATATTACCTCATAGTATATATGGAAAGAAAAAACTGGAGGTTTAAAATGAATGTTATTGATAAATTGAATAATAGCTATAGAGAAAATAGGATATATTATTTTATGGTTTTAATTTTCTTTTGTGTTGGCATAGCATTAGGAGCTTTTATGGTTAAATATATGAATATTAATGATTCAACAGATCTGTCTAATTATTTTTCATCTTTTACAGAAAGCATACTGGTGAGCCAAGTAGAAAGTACTAAATTATTCTTTAATATATTGATTAAAATATCAATTACAGTCGTAATAATAATTATATTAGGATTTACCGTATTTGGTATACCATTTATCTTGCTAATTGATTTAATAAAGGGATTTACATTAGGCTATACATTTACTTTTTTATTAACAACTTTTAATGGTAAAGGAATCTGGTTGGCAATAGTATCAATTTTACCACAAAATATTTTTTATATTCCAAGTTTTATTGCATTAAGTATAATTTCTATTGAATTTTCCGCTACAAAACTGCGATATAAGTTCTTTAATAAAGGGACAATAAATACAATAGTAAAGAAGGAATTAATTTTTAAAATAGGGGTTTTGGTATGTATATTTATAACTGGTGTGTTTATTGAAAGCTATATATGTCCAAATTTAATGAAATTTATTGTTAGTAAAATTACTTGATAAATTTCTGAATTCCAAGAAATTTATGAGACCAAATAATAATTAAAGGTGAAATGGGGAGAGTTATGAAAGAAATAGTAAATGAATATAAAGAATATTTATTAAATAGTCACAAAAGTGAAAATACTGTTTATGCATATGTAACAGATGTAAATTTATATATAAAATACTTGAATACAAAGGATATTTACCTTGATGAAACAGATAATCTAACTGTACTTGGGTATATACAATATTTATTACAAGAAGGAAAGTCTGAACGGTCAATTAGCAGGATAGTAATAAGCTTAAGAAGCTTCTATAACTATCTTAAAGAGCATAAGATAATACGTGATATCCCTAAGATATATTATAAAAGCACAGATACTACTAAAAAACTTCCAGAGATTCTTACTGTGGAAGAAGTAGATAAAATAATAAAAATAGTAGATAAAGATTGTAATAAAGGGATTAGAGATAATGCCTTACTGGAACTTATGTATGCAACTGGTATGAAGGTGTCTGAAATAATCTCTTTACAAGTAGAAGATATTAATTTAGAACTATCATATGTCAGATGTCATGATAATAAAAATTATGAAAGACTTATTCCTATTGGCAGAAGTGCTGAAGCTGCACTTAAGGAATACCTATCCATAAGAGATATGATTGCAGCAGCAGGTGTTCATAATTTATTTGTTAATTTAAATGGAAACAAATTAACAAGGCAAGGTGTTTGGAGAATAGTTAAGGAATATTCTCATAAAGCAGGAATAAAAAAAGATGTAAATTTAAATACATTTAGGCATTCTTTTGCTGTACATCTATTACAAAATGGTGCAAATGTGAGAGCTGTACAAAAACTTCTGGGCAATCAAGTGTTAACTTATATGGACACATATTATGAAATTATTAATAATGATAAAATTAATGTGGTATATAAGAATTCACATCCTAGAGCATAGATATTATAAAAAAGGTGAATATTCTTCTATTAAAGTGGTATAATTTGTAGTATTACATGGTGAAAGCATGTATAATAAAAAATGGTTAGCAAATGCTAATTTAGATAAAGATTATTGCAGAATGGGTAACATATAAGGAGGAAAAGTAATATGAGAATGTATGACATTATAATGAAAAAGAGAAAAGGTTATGAATTATCTAAAGAAGAAATAGATTTTTTTGTTAATGGGTTTACAAAAGGGGAAATACCTGATTATCAGGTTTCTGCTTTGTTAATGACACTTTTTTTCAATGAAATGTCTAAAAGTGAGACAGCTAATTTGACAATGTCAATGGTTAATTCTGGAGATGTAATTGACTTATCTAAGATTAAAGGAATTAAGGTTGATAAGCATTCCACAGGGGGAGTAGGAGACAAGACATCAATATGCTTAACTCCGCTAGTGGCATCTCTTGGAATACCTGTAGCAAAAATGTCTGGAAGAGGTCTAGGCCATACAGGTGGAACTATTGATAAGTTAGAAAGTTTTAATGGTTTTTCTGTTGAATTGACAGAAGAGCAATTTATAAATAATGTCAATAATATTAATATTGCAATTATGGGACAAAGTGGTAACCTTGTACCAGCTGACAAAAAACTTTATGCTCTTAGAGATGTAACAGCTACTGTTGATAATACAGCTCTTATTGCTTCAAGTATCATGAGTAAGAAACTTGCTTCAGGGGCAGATGCAATCGTACTAGATGTTAAAGTTGGTGATGGTGCTTTTATGAAAACAGCAAAAGCAGCAGAAGAGTTAGCAAGTGAAATGGTTAGTATAGGGAAAGAAGTTGGAAGAAAAACTGTGGCAGTTATTTCAGATATGGATCAGCCTCTTGGTTTTGCCATTGGTAATATTCTTGAAGTGAAAGAAGCTATTGAGCTATTAAAAGGTAATGGACCTAAAGATCTACTAGAATTAACACTTACTTTAGGTGGAAATATGCTTCTTTGTGCAGAAAAAGTTTCAAGTCTTGAAGAAGGTAAAGCACTTTTAAAGGAAAATATATCAAACGGAAAAGGGCTTGAGAAGCTTAAAGAGTTTATCAAGGCTCAAGGTGGTGATGTATCACCAATAGATAATCCAGAGTTATTCCCTGTAGCAAAGTACATAATTCCTGTAACAGCAGAAAATGATGGATATATTACCAAAATTAATACTGAAGCAATGGGACTAATAGCTATGGAGCTAGGAGCTGGAAGAGCTACTAAGGATAGTATTATAGATTTAACAGTAGGGATAGTTTTAAACAAAAAACGTGGAGATAAAGTAAATAAAGGTGATGTTATAGCTTATATCCATAGTAATAAAGAAGATAATAATAAAATTGAAATGAAGATAAAAGAAAATATTATGATAAGCGCAGAGTTTAATGATAATATTCCTTTAATATATAATGTAATAAGTTAAATTTAAAAAATATGATAGAGAGAAGTAGTTCTTTCTATTATATTTTTTTTTCTTTTGGTAACACTAAGCTTGAGAGGAGGAAGAAAGATGAAAAACACGCTAATTAAGACAATATCTCTTGCTATTTTAACTTTATTATCATTTAATACATTTGTATATGCAAGTATAGGTGAGTCAGTAGATATTGGTGAAGAGTATAGCATATTATCTTCTATTACTTATGAGGAGGGAATGAATGTTGATGCAAAATCAGCCTTATTAGTAGAGCCTGTTAGCGGTACTGTACTTTATGAAAAAAACTCTGAAGAAAAATTTGCACCAGCATCTGTTACTAAAATAATGACAATGCTTTTAGCTATTGAAGCAGTTGATAATGGAAGCATTACATTAAGTGATAAGATAGTTTGTAGTGAAAACGCTAAAAATATGGGTGGAAGTACAATGCTATTAGATACTGGAGAAGTTAGAACTGTAGAAGAAATACTTAAGGGAATTGCAATTGCTTCTGGAAACGATGCAGCAGTTGCTATGGCTGAATATTTAGGTGGAAGCGTAGATAATTTTGTCTCCATTATGAATAAAAGAGCAAAAGAATTAGGTATGGTAAATACGAATTTTAAAAATTGCAATGGGTTGCCAGAAGAAGGTCATTACACAACGGCTAAAGATATTTCAATAATGTCTTTAGAATTATTAAAACATCCTTCAATTTTAAAATATACAGGTACATATATGGAAACCATATCTGAAGGAAGAAAAAGTCCCATAGAACTGGTAAATCATAATAAACTTGTAAGATTTTTTGATGGATGTGATGGACTAAAAACTGGCTATACAGAAGAAGCTAAGTATTGTATATCTGCTACAGCTGTAAGAGATGGTGTAAGAATGTTAGCAGTAATAATGGGTGCTCCAACATATAAAGTGAGAAATCGTGATGCTAGTATGCTTATGAACTATGGATTTTCAAAATATGAAGGCAAAAAAATCTTTTCAAAAGATGAAGATGTAGAAAAAATCTTTTTAGGTAAAAATACTGATAGATATTTCATAGCAAAAGCAAAGAATGACTTGACTATAGTACTTGAAAAGGGTACTACTGGAGAGCCTGAAAATAAAATTACATTAAATTCTGAAAATTCTGAAAAAGATTCTTATAAAGAAGGAGAAATTATTGGTATTTGTGAAGTTCTTGTAGGTGATAAAAAAGTAGGGGAAGTTGAGCTGTATTGCGATAGAGATGTTGAAAAAGCAAACTTATTTGAAAATATAAAATATAATTTAAAGAACTTATTTAAGGAAGGAATATAGTACATAATGAAGGGTATCTTAAGATACTCTTTTTATGAAATTTATCTTAATCATTAACAAAAGAGATATATTATACAATATTTATTATGATATAATCTAATTGGAGGTGATGGGATGAATAGAAGATTAAAGTATATATCATACATAGTATTAGCTTCAATGCTTTTTACAGGATGCTATAAAAATACATCTAATAACGATCAAAATAGCGATAAATCCACAGATAGAATAGATGTTACTATAGATGAAAATACAGGTGCTACCGAGGAAAATGGTAGTGGAGTGGTGGAAGAAGCATATACTGAATTTAATGCCCTTGGTAATACTTACTTTGGAAATAAGGGATATGAAGGTTTTAATGTCAATGATGAAATAGTTAATAGTAGCAATTATGTAAAAAATGAATATAAAGAAATAGATTTTGCAATAGATTTAGTATCACAGCACTTACTGGGAAGTGAAGATGTATATGATTTCCTAGTTTCCAGCAATGAAAATGGTGAAGTAATTCCTCTGACTGATAATGATAGAGCACAAATAGAAAAGGATTTACATAGCCTTAAAGTTGACCAATATGGTGTTTATGAAGATACTCCTCTATATTTTAATTTCATGTATGCACAATTTCTAGGTTTTGATGATGATGGAGTTAAGTTATACATTAGAGGTCATATTTCAGGGTTTGCTGTTTCTTATATCGTAACTGTATATGAACAAGAAAATAATTTAGTAGCTAAGATAATATAAAGTCAATAAAAAAGTCTTTAGGAATCCTCTTCCTTAAGACTTTTTTATTTAATGAAAATTCATAATTTATATTTGTAGTTCATAAAATTATTTATGAGTGAATTGATTAATTTATATGGATGGAATACTGTGATAAAAAAAGTTGATATTATTTCTGGATTTTTAGGAGCAGGAAAAACTCGTTTTATTAAAAAGTTAATAAATGATGATTTCTATGAAGATAAAATTGTTATTATTGAAAATGAATTTGGTGAAGTTAATATAGATAGCTCAATATTAAAGAAGTCTAAGGCTGTTATTAAAGAAATTACTGCTGGATGCATTTGTTGTGAAATTACAGGTTATTTTAAAGAAGCTCTTATGGAGTTAAATAAAAATTATGAATTTGAGTGTATAATTATTGAGCCTACAGGAATAGCTAAGCTGAGTGAAATAATTAAAACCTTTAAGGATGAAGATTTAAAAGCACTATGTAGTATTAATAATGTTATTACAATAGTTGATTGTTTAAAGTTTGATATGTATATGAATAATTTCAGAAGGTTCTATATAGATCAAATTAAATATGCGCAGCTAATTGTATTAAGTAGGATACAATTAGCTGATAAAAATACAGTTAATCATGTTAAGAATGAAATAATAAAGATTAATTCTAATGCAGAGATTTTAGATTGCATTTGGGATAAGACTAATTTAAAAGATAAAATCAATAGTACCCATATGCTTCAAAATTTTCCTATGAGTAAAATTGCCTTAAAAAATATCAAATCAGGTATTGGAAAGGTATCTACTAAAAAAGTAAATGAATCTTTTCAAAGCTTCACATTAAAGCTAAATAGAAAAATATCACCTGATGAATTGAGCAGTAAGTTTAAATTTATTGCTTCAAGTAAAAATTTTGGAACTATTCTTAGAGCTAAAGGGATAGTACAACTTTTAAATGGACAATATGGACAGTTTGATTTTTCCTTAAATGAATATAATATTGAAAAGATAGATTATAATGAGGAAAACATAATCTCCTTTATAGGAGTGAATATAAATAAGAAAGAATTAGAGTATTTCTTTAAATGAGGTATGATAATGAGAGCTGATTTAGAAATAGTATGTGGCTTTATAGAGGCTGGTAAAACAGCCTTTATAAATGCATTAAATGAATTAACAAAGATAAAGGATGAAGATACATTTATAATTTTAACAGAAGATGGACATAGCAAGATAGAAGAAAACTCAAAAGAATATAAAGTTATTTATTTTAACGATGATATATCTTTGATAGCCTCAAAGATTAAGGTAGCTATTTGTCAGTATAAACCTTACAAAATTATAATTGAGTATAATGGAACTTATACTATGGAAGAGTTTTATAAGACATATGCAGAGACTCTTAATAAGTATTGTAGATTAAAATGTGTATATTATATTATTAATGGAAAGACATTTTTATATTATTTTAAGAACTTATCGGAGTTATTTATACCATATATAGAAAATAGCAATTTAATATTGATAAATAATTGTAAAGAAATAACTAATAAAGAAATAGATGAAATATACCATATTATTTCTTCCATAAACTATAGTGGTCATATATTATTTAGTGATGATAATAGTGCTATACTTAATGAATTGAGAAAATCAAATCTGTTTTTAAATAATAAGTATAGGAAGATTAAGATGAATTTTCGTAAAAGGTTTAATTAATTAGTAAGAGATGGTGAATTAATGATTTTATTTAGACATTGGTGCTGGAGCTTTTTAGGTGTTGTTATTGAATCACTTCCATTTATAGTTATAGGAGCTATTATTTCAACAATTATACAGTTTTATATTTCAGAAGATATTATAAAAAGGATTGTTCCTAGAAGAAGAGGATTAGCTTTTCTTGTGGCTGCTTTTATAGGATTGGTTTTTCCAATGTGTGAATGTGCTATAGTACCAGTTGCTAGAAGTCTTATAAAGAAAGGTGTTCCTATTGGAATTACAATAACCTTCATGCTTTCAGTACCAATAGTAAATCCATTTGTTATTACATCAACATATTATGCATTTGAAGCTAACCTTACCATTGTATTAATAAGAGTTGTAGGAGGCATATTATGCTCCATTATTGTTGGAATGTTAATAACATATATTTTTAAAGATTCTACTATAGAAAGTATTATATCTGATGGATATCTTGATTTATCTTGTACCTGCTGCAGTAGCAATAAAAAGTATTATATATCAAAATTAGATAAGCTCATTACAATAGTATGTCAGGCTTCAAATGAATTTTTAAACATAAGCGTATATGTAATACTTGGAGCATTTATTTCAAGTATCTTTGGCAGTATTATAAACGAAGAAATTTTAAATGACTATACTTTTAACAATATACTAGCGGTGATAATAATGTTAGATATATCTTTTTTATTATCCCTATGCTCAGAAGCGGATGCTTTTGTTGGCAGTAAATTTCTAAATAATTTTGGAATTCCAGCAGTTAGTGCCTTTATGATACTAGGGCCA
Organism: Clostridium sp. 29_15; assembly: GCF_001916075.1. Lineage (NCBI taxonomy): Bacteria > Bacillati > Bacillota > Clostridia > Eubacteriales > Clostridiaceae > Clostridium > Clostridium sp. 29_15. The sequence goes on along the minus strand of NZ_MNRT01000042.1, from coordinate 15,185 downwards.
ATGATGGATTTAAAGAATGCCATATTGACATTAGGCTTATTTAAAAGGAAATTTGCAACTATATTAATTATTACAATATTGCTGGTAGTTACAGCATTTTCTATCTGTCTTTCCTTTATAAGTTTATAGGAGGAATTATGAAAAGAATAAATTATGATGAATTAATTTTGTTTATGCTGCTAGTAATTTTAGATTTATTAATGATTGTCTTAATAGAAAGTGATGAAATACAAAATTTTATTAATGGACATATGCTTATATTTTTTAAAATTTCAGTTATAATTTTGGTTCTGTTTTCTATTTGTCAGTTTCCTAAAATTTTCACAATTCCAAGTAGGATTTATATTACTAATAAATTTTTCCCTTTAATATTCTTTGTAATAATTTTTCTTTTGTATTTTGCTTATGCTGATGATAAAGATGAAGTTATAAGTGATAGTTTCAATGATATTTTATTTATTACAGAAAATATTGATAATTATGAAGGAGATATGCTTTATTTTAAAGGATTTATATATCAAGATAAAGAAAATCCAGCCCAACTATATTTAGCTAGAGAAATGCTTACGTGCTGTCAATATGATTCAAGGATTATTAAGATTCCTCTTATAAATATGGATGAAACTATAAATGAAGAGACTTGGATAATAGTATATGGAAAAGTAATTAATGATGATGGACTAAAACTTAAAGTAGCTTGTTATGAAAAATGTTCTGAGCCCAATGATAGATTTTTGAAAGAACACTAATGTCTGCTTGTTATTTTTACTTTAGCTTGCTATTATTAAAATTGAACTAAAATAAGTGAAGGGTGGATTTGTATGGAACTTCCAAAAATTAAAGTGGCTGATTTTGAAGGTCCATTTGATTTATTATTACATCTTATAAGGAAAAATAAAATGGATATATATAATATTGAGATATATAAAATTACTAATCAATATTTACGTTATTTAGATGAAATGAAGGAAATGGATTTAGAAATAACTTCTGAATTTATCGTAATTGCTGCAACTTTAATTGAAATAAAGTCTAAAAGTTTATTGCCAAAAGTTAAAGTTGAAGATGAAAATGAAGAGGATATTGAAAATAAGCTTAAGCTAAGGCTAATTGAATATAAGCAAATAAAGGCAGTGTCAAACTTCTTTAAAGAAAGACATATAAACTCTGGGGAAATATATAGTAAAAAGCCAGAAATTATTGAAGATGAAAAATCACCTAAGTCTAATGATGATATATTTAATAATTTAACACTAATTGATTTATATAATATATATAATAATATTTTAGAAACATACCATAATAAACAAAACAATATCAATTTGGTACAGAGAAAGATATATACTGATAAGTATAAGGTAGAAGATAAAATGAAGGAGTTGTTAGATAGATTTAACAATACAAATATTATTGAGTTTAGAACTATTATTAAAGAAAGTGAATCAAAGTTAGAGACTGTTGTAACATTCTTAGCATTACTTGAATTAATTAAGTTAAGAGTTATTATTGCTTATCAAGAAGGTAATTTTAAAGAAATACTAATGAAAAGGAGAGTAGAACATGAGCAATATAGAGATTAATCAATACGAATTTGCAGAAACTTCAAGAAAAAACAAAATAAAATCTGCTATTGAAGCAATGCTTTTTGTAGCTGGAGAGCCACTAAATATAAAAGATATTTATACCAACCTTGAGCTGGATAGAAAGACTGCAAGGGAAATTTTAAATGAGATTACTGAAGAGTTTAAAGCTGAAAGTAGGGGGATAAAGCTTATTAATATAGATGATTCATATCAATTTGTTACTAAGCCAGAAAATTCAGAATTCATACAAAAGATGCTTAAAAAGAATAAAAGACAATCATTATCGCAAGCTTCTATAGAAAGTTTAGCAATTGTGGCATATAAGCAACCTATAACTCGTGTTGATATTGATGAAATCAGAGGTGTAAAATCAGAATCTGCATTACAAAGATTATTAGAGCGTGATTTGATAAAGGATGTTGGAAGACTTGAAGTTCCAGGAAGACCTATATTATATGGAACGACAGATGAATTTTTAAGACAATTTGGTTTACAATCATTGAATGAATTGCCTTCTCTTGACTTATATGAAGATAGCGATGAAAATAATTCTTTAGAGTTATTAAGTTCAGCATTAGAAGAAATTGAAGAATAATGAAAGGAAGAATATATAATCTTCCTTTCATTATTTTTTATTTTCTTTTGTGGAATCTTTATTAAAGGTCTTAATGAAATCAAAAATTTGGGGTATATAATCAACTAATTTATCCATAGTGGAATCATGATCTACATTTAAAAGTCTAACGAAATCATCTTTAATAACTAAAAATGCCACTGGTTTTACACTTACTCCTGCACCAGATCCACCTCCAAATGGATATTCACTTTCTTCTGTAGTCAATTCCTTTTCACCAAATTCACTTCCACCAGAAGCAAATCCTAAGGTTACTTTTGATATTGGAATGATACATCCTCCATCTTGTAATTCAACTACATCTCCTACAACGGTATTCACATCAATCATATCCCGTAAATTTTCCATAGTACTTCTCATTAAATTTTCTAATTCATGCTTATTGGCCATATTATTTCCCCTTTATAGGGCACCTCCTCGAATAGGTATATTACTTTTTTTTATTAAAAATAACATATATATAATTTTTGCAATATTTATAGTTAATATACACATAATTGATATATTGATAATGTACTTATCTTTAAAAATTGGGTTAAATTCATTATTAAAATTCTTTATTTTAAAAAAGGATGATAATAATTTAAAGATAATTGGGTTTAATGAATTTAAAAGTCCATAAACTATAGCTGTCCCTGCAGCATCATTAACAGAAAAATCAATATTGCTACTAATGTTAAGATATGGCTTATAACTATTATTAGATAGATTCTTAAATAATAGTTTTATAGATAATTTTTTATATCTCAACTTTTCACGATACTTTTCTTTTGATTCTTCTTTTGCATTATCACTAGAATCATACTTTTTTACCTTATCATCCTTGATGAATTTATATATTACTCCGCCATCAGAAGAAAGCAAATTTATTTTATAAAATTTTATTTCATAAAAATCTTCTAAATATTTTATAGATATCTTTAAAGGAATTGGCATAAAAATCAAGAATAAAAGCAAAAATACAATTAATAAAACAATCATAGCACCTACTCCTAACATTGTTTTATATTATTTCCTTTATAAGAAAAATTATACTTAATATTTTTTCAAAAAAGATGAGTAAAAATATCTTTTTTGAAAAAACTATTGTCATAAATGGATTTTACTAGAGGGTGATTTTATGAAATTAACCAAAGTTATATATTGCATTTTGTTTTTTACTATATTTTCCTTTGATTTATTAATGAGTCCTGTATATTCGTTAAATATTGAAGAAGATGACTTAGAAGATGATGTGGTTAATATGGAAAACGCTAATAACTTTGAAGGTAACAGATATTTAATAGACAATCTAAAGGTAGATGCAAGATGTGCTATTGCCATTGATGGTGAAACAAATCAAATTTTATTTGCACAAAATGCTTTTGAGATTGTTCCTATGGCAAGTACTACCAAAATAATGACTGCTTTAATTGCTATTAATTATGGTGATTTAGATAGAGAAGTTGTCATAAGTAAGAATGCAGCTAGTATAAGAGGATCTAAAGTAGGATATTCAGAAGGTGAAAATATAAAGATGAAAGAACTTATCTTTGGTCTTATGTTTAAATCAGGTAATGATGCTGCTATTGCTATTGCTGAAGATATAGGAGGATCTATCGAAGGGTTTTCGAAGATAATGAATGATTTTGCCAATAGTCTTGGAATAATGTGTTCTAACTATGAAAGTCCTCATGGGCTTGATAGCCAAAAACATTATTCTTCTGCTTATGATTTAGCTATACTAGCATCCAAAGCTATGAAAAATGAATTATTTAGAGAAATTTGTGGATCAAAGACTATCACAAAAGAAACTTATGGTTTTACCAGAGATTATCAAAATATCAATAAGATTTTGTGGAAGATTCCAAATGCGAATGGAGTAAAAACAGGTTATACAGGTCAAGCTGGTAAATGTTTAGTAACCTCTGTAAATCACGAAGGTAAAGACATAATAATAGTAGTATTGAATTGTGCTGACAGATGGAATCAAACTGAAAAAATATACAATCATGTATGTAGCAAATATATCTTTAAAAATGATTCTACTAAAAATTTAGTTGAATCAATGGGGATGATAAAACTTGCATCAGTCTTAGAGGAAAATGATTTTGCTTATGGATTTAAAGAAAATGAAAAAATTGAAATTGAAGTATTTGCTCTTCTTGGGGATATACATAAAGGTGATACTTTAGGAAAGCTATCATTATATGATGAAGATAAAGAAACAACAAAAACAGGTTTTAAAGCATGCAAAGATATAAGAAAAGAATGTTTTGAAAAAATTATAAGTTGATAAAGAAAAAAATATAGTAATTTTATACTATATTTTTTTCTTTCTATATAGATTTTATAAGGTATAATAAGGTAAAATTATTTTAGTAAGCTATATAAAGGAGAGAAATATATATGAGTAAAATTAATAAACTTACTACATTAGCAGAAACAAAATTTTTAAATCTATATAATGCTGAATATAGTAACAAAGGTGGCAATATAAAAAACTGGATAATAGCTTCAAGAAAAGAAAAGGAAAATCTAGAAGGGGTTTATTTGAATAATAAAGAATTACAAGATGATGCAGTTTTAATAGTACCTTTTCATAAAGAAGAAGAAAAAATAGTAGTTATTAGACAATTTAGAGTGCCAATAAACTCTTACATATATGAAATGCCAGCAGGGCTTATAGATAAAGGAGAAAGTCCTCAAACAGCAATAACAAGAGAGTTAAAAGAAGAAACAGGGCTAGATGTTATAGAAATCCTAAAAAATACAGTTAAAGGACAATTATTTTTATCACCTGGTATGACTGACGAATCTGTTACTTCAGTTTTTTGTACTTGTGGAGGTACCATAAGTAAAGCATATATGGAAGAAGACGAAGATATTGAACCAATTTTATTATCACAAAAAGAAGCACAAGAACTTCTAATAAAAGATGTAAAATTTGATATAAAATGCTATATATATTTACAGGAATTTGCAAAATCAGGAAATAAAATGTTTAAGTAGAATAATTTTTTATAATTTATATTTACTAAGTAGGTATAAATATGTTATATTATAAAAAATTATTCTAAAATATTAACAAATGAAAATTAAAGGGGGAACAATATGAAAAAAACAGGTTATGGCCTATTTACGACCATTGCAATGATTATTGGGGTTGTAATAGGTTCAGGAATATTCTTTAAAAGTGATAATATCCTTGTAGCTACCAATGGAAGTATAGCATTAGGGGTATTAGTTTTTTGTATAGCAGCAATAGCAATAATATTTGGAAGTTTAACTATTTCAGAATTAGCAGCAAGAAACTCAGAAGCAGGAGGATTAATAGCATATGCAGAGCAATCATATAATAAATCAATTGCTTGTGCTTTTGGATGGTTCCAAACATTTTTATATTTTCCAACATTAATAGCTGTAGTAGCTTATGTTGCTGGGATTTACATATGTTTATTATTTGGAATTAATGGTTCATTAGAACTTCAGATACTAATTGGATTAATAGTAATAGTAATGATTTATATATTAAATGGGCTTTCATCAAAGTTAGGTGGGCTTTTCCAAAATGCATCTACAATAATAAAATTAATACCTTTAATTTTAATTGCAATTGCAGGTATTATTTTAGGTGAGCCATCATCAATAACATCAGTTGAATTAAGTAGTGCAGTAAAATCTACAGGATGGATTGCAGCTATTGCACCAATAGCATTTTCATTTGATGGTTGGATTGTTTCTACTACAATTGGACATGAAGTAAGAGATTCTAAAAGGAATTTACCAAAAGCTTTAATTATTGCACCAATTTCTATACTTATTGTTTATTTATTATATTTTGTAGGTATAAGTATTTATGTAGGACCTGAAACAATAATGAGTCTTGGCGATGCACATGTTGATTTAGCAGCTAATAATTTATTTGGTATGTGGGGTTCAAAAATTGTTTTAGTATTTGTAATAATATCTATAATAGGAACAGTTAATGGCTTAATAATGGGAATAATAAGATTACCATATTCATTAGCCATAAGAAATATGTTTCCTAAATCAGAAATATTTGCTAATGTTGACGAAAAGACTAAAATGCCAATTAATTCTACAGTAGTAAGTTTTATAATAAGTGTAAGTTGGCTTGCAGTACATTATTTTACTACAAAAACAGGATTACTTCCTAATTCTGATATATCAGAAATTTCAATTACCATGAGCTATGTATTATATGCTTTACTATATGTTAAGGTATTACAGCTTGGTATTAAAAAAGAAATTAAAAGTATAATTAGAGGTATTATAAATCCAATTCTTGCTTTATGCGGATCAGCAATAATACTATTGGGAAGTATAGGCAATAGTTTATTCTGGATATATGCAGTAATATGCTTAGGAATATTATTAAGTGCTGTTGTATTCTGGAGAAATGTGAGTAAAAATGAATTAAGTAATAATCTTAGTGAAAATATATAGGAGACTGCCATATGGCAGTCTTTTTTTATAATTAAGAAAGTATAAAATTTTAAAAGCTGTAAAGCTAGGTATATTAATGGATTTTAAGATTTAAAACTGTAAGATTGATGCCACAAAGTGGGCGTGGCAATATCAACTTTATTATGGAATATAATGATAATAAATAATACACAAAAAATAAGAATTTTAATAACTTATATAGAGGATATTAATTTTTTTAGGAGTTAGAATGTTTAAAGAAAATATTGATTGTATAGATGCTGGTACAGAGTATTGTCCTTGTAAACTAGCGGAATCTGGAGAATGCCTTCTTTGCTCACAACTTCATGGTAGTACATTTTGTGATTGTTTAAATTGGAAAGGTGTTTGTATCTATCAGGAATTTTATTATAATGGAAATAAAGCAAAAGAAGGACGAAAAACATATAATTGCATTGTAGAAGATAGGGCTTTATATGATGATGAAGTTCTATTGATTAAGTTTAAAGCTCCTCATAAATTAGTAATAGATTTATCTAAGCCAGGAAGCTTTATTTTTATACGAACAGAAGAAAATATTTATTTTGATGTTCCTATTTCAATACTAGAGTCAGATATTGACTCTGATATTATATCTGTTATGATTGAGATTAAAGGAGTTAAAACAAAGAAGCTTCTTGAGATAGAAAAAGGTAAAAATATTACCATAAGGGGACCTTATTGGAATGGAGTTTTTGGTATTAAAAATATTAAAAATCAAAAGGACAACAATGCTATTGTCTTAGCACGGGGAATTGGTATGGCACCAATGATTCCTGTAATTAAAAGGCTTAAAGAAAATAATAATCAATTAACTGTAATTTTAGATAAATCTCCTTTCAAAGAAATTTATGTTACAGAGTATCTTAAATCATTAGAGGTAGTTCCACAGGAAATGAATTTAATTGATAAAGGTGAATTATCTGCAGAAGCAAAGGTTTCTATTAAATCACTTATTAAATATAATAATATAAATTTAATTCACATTGCTGGTGCAGATATTTTAACCTTTAAGGTNNNNATCTAGACGAATTAGAAAGAAAAGATATTTATTTATCCTGTTGTAATAATTTTAAAATGTGTTGTGGAGAAGGAGTATGTGGTAGTTGTACTACAAGATTTTCAGGGCATAGAGTAAAGAGATTCTGTAAGGTACAAGCAAATCCAAGGGACATTTTTGAAGGGAGGAGATTTATATGAAAGTTGTTGTTATTGGTGGTGGATGGTCTGGATGTGCTGCAGCAATTACTGCTAAAAAGGCTGGTGCTGAAGTTCATATATATGAAAAAACAGATTTGCTTTTAGGTCTTGGTAATGTTGGTGGGATAATGAGAAATAACGGTAGATATACAGCAGCTGAAGAACTTATTGCATTAGGAGGAGGAGATCTTATAAATCTTACTGATGTATACTGTACTCATAAAAATATAGATTTTCCGGGTCATAAGCATGCTACATTATATGATGTAAATATTATTGAAGGTAGAGTAAGAGAATATATACTTTCCTTAGACATAAACCTCCATCTAGAAAAGCGTGTTCGTGATGTTGAAATGGAAGATCATAAGATAAAAAGATTGCTATTAAGTGATGAAAGCTATGTTGATGGTGATGTTTTTATTGAAACAACAGGAACTACTGGACCAATGGGGAATTGTTTGCGTTATGGAAATGGATGTTCAATGTGTGTATTAAGGTGTCCATCTTTTGGTCCTAGAATAAGTATTAGTGAAAGATGTGGAGCCTTTGATATTCAAGGTGAGCGTAGTGGTGATGAATTAGGTGCAATGTCAGGATCATGTAAGCTTGCAAAAGAAAGTTTATCTGAAGATATTAGAAAAGAATTAAATGAAAAGGGAGTAGTGGTTCTTAAAATTCCAAAAGAGGATGTTAATTATAAAAAACTTGGTACAAAAGTATGCCAACAATATGCTTTAAAGGAGTTTGCTGAAAATATTGTGCTTTTAGACACAGGACATGCTGTGTGGTTGAATTTGCAATAATTGGAATAAATATGGAAGTAGAGAAGCTACTTTTTTTTTACGTCTCCACTTCCAATGAAATATACTGTTACATCTTGAGTATTACCATCCCATAGAATCTTATCTACTAAAACACCTATTAGGAGTCTTTGTTCATTAGAATCTAGTTCTATTATATCAGCACACTTTTCTAGTAAGCTTTCTATAAAGTCTAGGTCTAATTTCTTGTAGTTTGAATCTTCGATTTCTTTTGAGATTTTATCTAATTCTTGTTGTAACTCTTGCATTTCATTTTTAGTGGATCTTATTCTTTGTATTATTATATCATCTAGATCATCAGCAACTGCTAACTTATCTACCAAATTATTAAGAATTTTTTGTTTGTTATCCATCTCTTTTTGAATTGTATTTTGCTTTTGTTTAACATCTTTATTTTTCTTAACTGCGTCATTTTTCCTTTTTAAGCTTTGGATATAGCTTTTCTTATTTTTGCCTAGATTTTCTAGCTCTAGGAGTAATAAATTTTCTATATCATCGGTCTTAACATTTTTATTTTGACATAGTTCACTTTTGGATTTCTTTTTTAGTGAACAGGAGTAGTAAAATTGTCTTTTTCCTGTATCTTTTTTTATATTTCCATGAACTACCTGCATGTAGTTATTACAGTGGGCACAATAAATTTTTCCAACAAGTTTTGCATTGTGGGTTCTTGCTCTTTTAGGGAAGGAACCTTTATTGCCTTTAAATTGCTCTTGGACTGCAATCCATTTATCTGCATCAATTATGCCAGGACAATTACTTATTGCAGCTATCCAATTTTCTTTATCATTTGATATTTTCATTACTTTTCCGTTTCTAGTTACTTGCTTTGTTTTATTGTAGCTAAGATAGCTATGTTTGCTATCAGGTTCACCATATACATTCCATCCATCATCTTCAAGCCAACTCTTAAGTTCTGGGGAGCTTATTGCATAAACAGGGTTATTTAATATTACCTTTAATGATGTCTTTTCAAGAAGAATATTTCTATTTGATTTAATGTTATGAGAAGCAAAGTAAACTTCTGTCTTATGTAATGATCCTTCTCTTAGATAGGTATCATAAATTAAGTTAACTAATTGTAGTTCTTCATCATTTTTCACAAGCTTAACTAATTTTCTTTCATTACCTTCTTCATCAATATAAGAGGAGCTTTCACTATCAAAGCCAAGTGGAGTTCTACCTCCAGACCATTTTCCTGACTTAGCTAGTTCAACCATATTATCTCTTACACGCTCAGCAATGGTTTCACGTTCCAGTTGTGCAAATACAGAAGCTATGTATATCATAGCTCTACCCATAGGAGTAGTTGTATCAAACTGTTCCTTAATACTTATAAAGTCAACTCCATAGCTTTGAAGCTCTTCTAAGGTAGTGGAGAAGTCAGATACATTTCTACTAATTCTATCAAGCCTGTAGCATATTAAAATATCAAATTTTTCTTTCTTAATATCACTAAGAAGCTTTTGGAACTTCGGTCTGTTGATATTTCCACCAGAAAATCCTTCATCTTCATAAATGATATATTCAGGGTCATTATTTCTATAATGAGTCTCTATATAGTCCTTACACATTTGGATTTGGTTTCCTATGGAATCACCTTTACCTGTATATTTACTTTTTCTTGAGTAAATAGCAATCTTCATCTAATCACCTCGGTTTAGTATATGCAATATTATTACAAATTAAATATATTTTAGCTTTATTTTAATAAGTTCTATAGGTAAATTTTCCATAGCAGCCATTTCTTCAATTGTATGATGCTTATATTCATCAAACAATGAATCCTCAATAAGTAATTCAGCTGCAAAAGTATTCGCTGCAATCTCAAACTTTTCTTTAGAATAGAAAGTGTTACTTTCTAGATAGGTAATATTAGTCTTTGGATGGAGAATTGCATGGCCAAGTTCATGTGCTAGGACATGGCGTTCCATTATAGTATCTAGATCATCATTTAAATAGATAATCTTATTTCTCTTAAAGTACTGATACATTCCATTAACAGATGGATGTAATGGTACCCTTAAAAGAATAATATCAAGTTTATCTATAAGTTCATAAACATCTCTTGTTTTATATCGCTTAACAATTTTATTAACCTCTGTTTTTATATAGTGATTCAATATTTTATCTCCTTATAACCCTTTTATAGTTTTGTTTAATATTTAAAATAATCCTACATTGTCTTTTTATTAAGCATTACATCTTATGTTTTTTATATATTATTTCTTATATTTATTTGGTGCGTACTTCTTATTCTTTTCTTTTGCAAGGGCCATACCCATTTCCATTGCATCAAGAATGCTTAGTAAAGCCTCTGTATTCATTAACTGTTCTTTTGCAGTTTTTAAAATATCATTAACATCTTTATAATTATGATTTTCTTTTGTAGATGTAGTATTGTAAGTATCTGAAGATAGTAAATAATCAACGCTTACATTAAATACCTTAGCAATCTTTAAAAGCATATCTTTACCTGGTGATCTTCTATTTTGCTCATACATTCCTATAGTGCTAGCAGATACTCCAAGCTTTAACCCTAGTTCTTTTTGACTATAGTTTTCTATTTAAGGCTAATTTTGGAGAGGCATGTGTTGATGAGATTTTTTTTAAGAAAAAATAACACATAACGTGTGATTAAATTTTTAATTGTAACAAGAAGAAGTGTACAAGCATAGTATAGATTATTAATTTATTGGAGGCGAGATAGTGACGATTACATGTATTTATCCAGAGGATATGAGTATTTTAGAAAACAAGTTAATAGATACATTAACAGATATTGCAATACAAAAGTTTACCTCTGAGGAAATAGATTTAATTGTTGATTATCTTGAGGAAAATGATTGTAAATACTTCGATTAACTTATGAGAAAGTGGCTAATTAGCCTTAAACAATAAGAATTAACATAATAAAGAATTTGTTAAAGGGTGAAATTAATAAGTATTAGCTAATAAGCTAATTAGAAGGGGAGTGATTAAGTAATGGAATTAATTAAGATAATAGAAAGAGATGGTAGACAGTTAGTAAGCGGAAGAGAATTACATGAGTTTTTAGAAATAAGAACTAAATATAAGGGTTGGTTCCGAAGAATGGTTGAGTATGGATTTGAGGAAGAGATTGATTTTATAAGGGTGACTCAAAAAAGAGCAATCAATAATTTAAAGAATCCAGTGACCACAGTAATAGATCATGCAATTTCTATAGATATGGCAAAAGAAATATCAATGATACAAAGAACAGAAAAAGGAAAGGTAGCTAGACAATACTTTATTAACTGTGAAAAGAAACTAAAAGAAGTTAAAAAACTAAGTCCAATGGAATTAATGGAGTTACAATTTAAAGCTTTAAAGGAACAGAAAGAAAAAATAGAACAAGTTGAAAATAGAGTATATAAGCTTGAAGAGGACATGCCTTTATTTCAAATAGATTGCAAAGAGATACAAGCATTAGTTAGAAAGAAAGGTATAGAAGCTTTAGGTGGATACAGGAGCATAGCTTACAATGATAATTCACTTAGAGGAAAAGTATATAGTGATATCCAGCAACAAATAAGAAGAGAATTTGGAGTATTAAGATATGAAGCTATAAAGAGAAGTCAGCTAGAGATGGCAAAAGAAATAATTATTAATTATAAAGCTCCATTAGTGCTAGAAAATGAAATTAAATTATTAAATGGGCAGGAGTAAAATATGGAAATTAACAGAAGAAAAATTTAGTAAAATACAAGTTTCTAAAAATATGGACAAGGATTTTAGATATTAAATGCTCTGGTACACTTAAGATTTTGGAGATTAAAATATGAAAATAATATTTTTACAGGTAAAAAGACACATTGACAATCCGGCAAGATTAATCTCAATGTGTCTTGATGAAAAGTTTAATAAAACTCTCTATTTTTATTATATAATAGGGAGTTTTCTCTGTAAATAAACAGATAAACTGTTTTTTAAAGGTACTTAATTTAAGGCCTTTGAGAGCTTGTAATAGGTATTATCTTTAGAACGTTATTTAAATTTAAGAAATAAAGTTATAGGGGTAAAGGGTATGGCTATTAGAGAGAAGAGATTTCTATGTGGTAAATATTTAGAAGTAGAAATATATCCTATTTCTAAATATGAACAAAAGAAGAGTAGATCAAAGAAAAAGAAGGAGAGCAGAAAGGAACAAAAGAACTTAAATGATAAAAATGCAAGAAAGAATTTAAGAAGAAGAATTCATGCTAACTTTGATAATGGGGATTTAATAGTTAGCCTTAGTTATGATGCAGCTAATCTTCCAAATAGTGAAGAGGCTGCTATTCGTGATAGAAATAATTATATTAGGAGAATTAAAAACTTTAGGAAGAGGAATGGACTTGATGAATTAAAATATATAGCAGTTTTAGAATATAGAGAAGCTACAGATGATAAAAGAACAAAAACAAGAATCCACCATCACATTATAATATCTGGAATGGATAGAGATAAGGCAGAAGAACTATGGGGAAAGGGCACAGCTAATGCAAATAGAATGCAAGCTAATGAAAGAGGTTTTGAAGAATTAGCAAATTATCTTTCAAAGGATCCTAGAGGAAAGAAAAGATGGAGCCAATCTAAAAATATAGTTATACCATTGCCTAAGATTAATGATTATAAGTATTCAAATAAAAAGTTATATGAGCTATCACAAAACCAAGGGGAAAGAGAAGTCTTTGAGAAGCTTTATCCAGGGTTTATTTATACTTGTCATGATATTGCATTTAATGATGTTGATGGAGGGATTTATGTTTATATAAAAATGAGAAGAGTAGAGTAATTTAAAAATGTAAAAGGATCTATGGAGTTTTTATGTGAATTATTAACCTAAATAATTTATAGTTAAAAAAGAGAATAGTAGCATAAGTAAATGAGTTTTTTATTGATTAAAATTACCCAATGTATATTAAGTAGAATTTTATAATGCATAATTTTAAAATTTACAAAATTTATAAAAAAATGTATAATAAAATGGTGATTGTTAGGAGGGGGTTAGAATGTCTGTTTTTTACTCAGAAAAGGTAATAAAACAAAGAATTTCTGAATGTAACTGGTCTACATATTTAGTTGGGTTTGACTTAAAGGATGATGGGACAAAGGNNNTGGGACAAAGGAATATAGATTAAATAGTTTAATAAAAATACTTACTGATGTTATACCAGAGTTTGCATTTGGGTTTCATGATGGAACTGAAACTAAAAATACTGAACTAGTAAGTAAGGTAAGTGAGGCTGCAAAAGCAATATATAAAATAGATGAATTTCAAAAGGTAAAAGATATATATTTAAATGGCGAATATATTGAAGATGATGATTTAGCTAACAAATATTTAAGACGGGGAGAATTTGGAGAATTAATTTTACATTTAATTTTGAGGGATTTTTATTCAACTATACCACTATTATCAAAAATATTCTTTAAAGATTCTTATGGACATACTGTTCATGGATTTGATGCAGTACATATAGAGCCTACGTCAAGAACATTATGGTTAGGTGAATCCAAATTATATGAAGATGGAAGAAAAGGTGTGAAAGCTCTTATACAAGATATAAAAGAACATATTTTGAGAGATTATTTAAATGATGAGTTTGCTTTAGTTTCAAAAAAAATTAAATTATTTGATAATATTCCAGAGAAAGAATATTGGCTAGATATTCTTGGAGACAGCAATACTTTATCAGAACAATTAAATTCTATAACAATTCCACTTTTGTGTACATATTCAAGCGATAATTTTACAAAACATGAAGATGAAACCACAAAGGAATTCATAGCTGACTATGAAAGAGAGGTTAAAGAATTAAAAAGATATTTTGATGATAATAATGATCATCCGTTAAAAACACACATAAATATAATATTAATATTATTTCCAGTAAAATGTAAAAATGAGTTAATTAAGAAATTGCATTATAAATTAAGTTTATTACAGAAATTGGGTGAGTAGATAATGATTAAGGTTTTAAATCAAATAGATAGTTGTGAAAAGATAACGTGTGATGAAAGTTTTAGAATTGCAAAACTTTGTTCTAAATTACTAAGAAATCAAAAAACAGAATTAGATGGTAGAAGAGTGATTATTCATATACTTGATAATTGGGATAAAGTATGTGAAGATACTAAGGAGATATGGAGTGATCTAATTGAAGTAGCAGGCTTTTATCCTTATATTAGTAAAGAAGAAAGTATACAGGTAAAGAGTACATCTGCAAAAATAAGAACTGAGTTTTATAGATCATCTAATCTAGATGGCAAATATCTTCATGAAGAGCAAAAAAATATTCTAGATATAATTAAAAGTGGGAGAAATTTAATAGTTAGTGCACCGACTAGTTTTGGTAAAAGTTTACTTATAGAAGAAATAATATCAAGTAAAAAATATAATAACATAGTTATAATTCAACCTACATTAGCATTACTAGATGAAACAAGAATAAAGTTAAAAAAATATCAAAATCA